>CAJCHQ010000026.1 GCA_903970295.1 Bryobacterales bacterium | reverse complement strand
TAGTTCAATTCCATTTTCACTGGCATCGATCGATGCAAAAGCAGCAATCATACCGGTTGCAGCCACATCCATCGGACTGGCAGTAACAAAGATTCTAGAGGAGACCATGCCGGCTAGCCAGTCGTCGATGCCCCTGCGACCAACAAATCTGCTAGAACAACCCTCCAATATCGGCGATTCGCCTTCGACTGCGACTGCCGGTCAAACGTCCTCGAGGTTGGGTTCAAGCATACCGATCGGGACGTCCACGAGAGCGATCGATTACTGGATGTCAGACACGGAATTGTCGACGGGTAGAATTCCGGCGATTCTCTTTAGCGATGAGGAGCTGGGTGTCAAGTCTGATGTTTCCACGGTGGTGGAGCTCGACGAAGAAAAACAATACCCCGTCTCAGCGCTTCAGCCGGCGAAGACCAATGCATTCCAAAAAACGCCACTTGTCGGCGTAGTTTCACGCTCCGCGGCTGCAGGCAAAACGATGCGCCTGAACAGAGGTTCCGTAGTCTTCGCACCGAGCACCGACACCGTAGTACGCACCGCATATGGTGACATTAGAATTGCGGCAAAGTCGATCGTGTTTGTCATGTCGTTCCAGCATGGATTGGCAGTCTATAATCTCCACGACGATCGTGGCAGAGCAGTATCCGTAAAATCAGGAGACCAGGAACTGGTTCTCAGCCCCGGTATGCAACTCGTGATTTCGCGCGATTCCGTTCATGCGTTCGAAGAAATCAATCCCGCTTCCATGTTCGGATATCGAAATTTACGAACGCGCAGCATTGGGGAAGGGATGCAAGCATTCATTTCTGATTTCTCCGTCCCGCAAGCAATTACATCAGTGACGACACTGCGTCAAGTAGTCACATCCAAACATCCGCAAGCACGAAAGTGCGCGACAAAGATGCTGAAGACAGCAGCGATTCTCAGTCAACTTAGCAGCGGCACATATGAGCACATGGCGCGACCCGGATTCACGGCATTCCTCAGTCAAACACCTGACCTCGCTAACATGGTCGGACAATAAAGCTAAGAATTGCATTAGCGGGGACAATCCTGCTCACTCTCGCTTTAATCACTCATGATTCAGTTAAGAGCTTCGATCGAATAAACCCCGCGCAATCATTCCTTTATGGCGCTGTGAAGGAACACAGTCTATCTCATGGTCTGAAAGCTTTCGTCTCAGATTTTTCAATTCCTCGAGCAATCGCAACAGTCATGCCATTAAAACAGCTGGTCAACTCATCACAACCGACGGCGCGCAAAGTCGCTGGACATTTGCTCAAGACAACCGCTTTGATGATCAATTTGCAACACGACCAAAATTACGCGCAGGTGTTGCCGCCGAGCACATTGGCATACACAGCGGACTGAGGCGACTGCTGAAATTCAGCCCGAAGTAACTGGGCAACAGCTTTGTTTAGTTCTCGAATCAGCTGAGTAATTAACCTTGCACGTTGAGTTTGCTACTTAACGTGCTTCTGGGCAAGCGCCCATCGAGGACGCGGCGTTGGCAGAATTCTCTATTGCTTCCAGGTTTCCCAAAACATTCGCCTGCACATGCGCAGTTCCCACTAGCCGCACCGCCGATGGCATCACATCAGTTTTTGCACCGATCGGATTTGCCCTCGAATGTGACGAGAATGAACCTCGATCCAGCACGAGCAAACTCTTGAAGTTCTGCGGGTCGATCAAATGCAGCGGTTCTACCGTGCCCTCGACTGCGGCTGGCAAGGCTGCCAGACGAAAATGCAGATCTTGATCAGGTGCCGGCAACGTCAGATCGATCGACGCTCGGTAGAGATTGGCTTGTTTATTAATATACTGCCGACTAAAATCATATTCGGTTAACTGCTCGGTCGCGGACGACGGCTCGACGTTCGAGTCACAGCGGGCCAGGCAACCTAATTGCACTTCATTAATGGCAAATTGGTTTGTCGATATACTGAAAATCTCGACTGGTGCGCGACCGTGCACATTAGCTTCAGTCACGATGTCTTGCACACTGGCGACCGTCACTGCCGCCAATCGATCCCGCTCCTGCCCGACGACAAGCGCCCCGCAGCGAGCCTGCCCGAGCACCTGAGAAGCAAGCGGAGTTAGTTCTCCAAATTCCTCTTGATCATCTATAGTCATTTGAAGTTGCTGCCGGGCGACATATACAAATTCGCGCGAGTGACTGATCAGGTGATTCAACTTGCCGATGTGATCGTTGCAATTCAACTGTTGGGCGCTGGCGGCAGCAACACTTTCGCTCCACCGATCGAGCCTATCGTGGGCAAAGTAAAGGTTGTACAGAGAGCCGAAAAATCCGACCAACAAAAGCAAAATGCATAATGAGCCCAAACAGAAAAAGAGCATCGAGCCGCGCTTGTTTACTCGGCTGAAATGGCGCCTGAAACTTCTGCCCTTCTTCTTTGTCATCACCCTCCAAAACCAATCGTGTCACTTAGCCTGACCGGAATCAGGGCTGACTATCAGGCTTGATTCGTCGACGGCTTCGAAATCGCTGCCCACAAGCGTCTTGAGAGCAGTCAGATCGGCGTCTGTCCAGCGCGGATCTGGAGCGCCGGTGACATACCAGTTCGAGCCGATGTCGGCCACGAACATTCCATACTGTTTCATCGCCGTCAAAATTGTTTGCACAATCGGCGAAGCGCCGGCTATCGTCACGGTGGATTTGAGTCGGAAGCGCTGACCAAATGGCGGTGCTCCCGCTGTGGCCGATCCTGCGGTATGCCTGGCCGGCCAGATGAAAGTATTGCTCGTGTGCTGACAGGTAAGTCTGAAAGCATGCGTGATCGACCCGGAAGCGGCTTCATCATACTTGACCAGGGCGGGGTATATCGGCAATCCGGCAGCGTCGGCTGACGTCCAGGTGTTGGGGCGCAGAGCATTCGAATATAAGTTCCAGATCGCGCCCGAACCAGCTGAAAAATTATAAGGAGAAACATATGTGGTGTCGTAAAGTTCATAGAGAGTGGCGCCGCAAACCACTAGCACATGCCGATCGCCATTATTGCTGGCAGCCCAAGTTCCACCTTCGATCTTAAGAGTATTCGTGACCGGATAAGGACCGGGATCGCTTTCAGAGGCATATTGGAAACTCACGTTTCCGCGCGCAGCGTTAATCGGAACCAAGTTGTAGGGAATGCCGTAACTGGGGTCGGTGCCCCAATCCGGATGGAAGTGCGTGGTCGTGCCGAGAGAGTTGACGTAAGACTGCGAGTTAGCATCAACAGGAAGACTGTCGATCCGCGTATTCCAAACGTTATTAGCCGGATAAACTCCCGCCCGAACCGGCGCCCCTTGTCCGAGCAACAGACTGAAAAAAAGGAAAGTCGCTAAAACTCGTTTCCACAAGAACTTTCTTATTTCCACGGATGCTCCTTCTAGTTACGTGGGTGCCAGTGCGAAGCCTTATAACAGTTGCCCATTTGTCTTGAACAAATAACGGTTGCCGAAACCGTTACTTTCTGCCGCCCACAGGGATAGACCTTTGGTACGAAGACGGATTTTCGCGTTCCGGCTGGGAGATCTCATGTCAGTTCGTAACACCATCGTGGCAGCTTCAGTTCTATTCTTAATCGCCCATGCGCTTTCTGCCGATGCGCAAAAAAAGTCGGCTTTGCAGTATCACCAAGTGCCGCCTTTGCCACCACAAATGGTGGATCTCTCAGTTTACGATGATGTAATCGAGTTGCAGTGCGATGAGCAAAAAAACTACATCAATTTCAACGGCTCGAGACTGAACCCGGTCACAAAAATAAACGTCAGCTGTCGCCTGGACACCAAGCACGACAAATTGGCGCCTCTGAAAGAATACGAAGATCTCTGGTACTGCCAGTCGGATCCGATCGGCTGCAAAAAATTACACCCGCTCGCCGTCAAATCACGCGATCAGGTCGCTATCCTGGTTATAAACGAGCGCCTGAACGATGCTGAAATAGCGGCCCTGGCAACGGCGCTCGTCGCACTCAGACTAGAACTTTCGCTCAACCGCAATTTGATCGCCGTGGTCAGAATTCCAAACGAAACACTCGCCCCTTTGGTCGACCAATTGCGTAAGCAAAACTTTGTGCCTTACAAAGATCTGTCGCGTCCGGTGCAAACACTGATCCCAATCCCGCTTGAAACCAACTTAGGTAAACGCGAGACATTGAGTTTTCAGAGACCGCAGTCCTGAGTCCTGAGTCCTTAGTCCTAGCCCGCTAGAGCGGTCGATACGCAGTCAGTGTGCGACGAATAACCGGCTCATAAGCGCCCTGATGCGTTTGCATCAGAATAGCGGTGCTCTTAAGCAAATGATCGGCAACTTTTTGTCCATGAGGATGCCTGGTGCTAATCAGCTTTTTAAGCGGTTCAACCATGGAAAGAGCAGACGCAATCGAGAACTCCGAAACGAAAGCTTGCATATCTGCTCCCATCGCTTGAGTGGTCAAATTGCGATGAGCGATCAATTGAGCGGGGTTAACATCAGCAAATTCTTTGACCGAGTTGTGCGTGATCAGAGCATGCACACCAGGGAATAAAGTCAAAATGCGCCCACCCGCTTCGATCGAAACTGCTTTGCCATGCACATCATCAAGATCAAAGACAGCAACGCCATCGCGGAACGAGATCATCAAGACCAGCGATTTGGCAGCGATTTTCACCGAGCCAAAAGCAGTCTTTACGACGGTATCGCGAGTGGGAGCGAAGACTACCGACCCGGTCTTGAGATTGACGCTGTGAACGCCGGTGGCTGACCGAGAGACTGCTCCCTGAAGCGGCTTACCGAGCTGCAGTGGTATCGTCGCCGCGCCCTTGGTCGGAGCAGTCGCTGCATCATCCTGGTCTTGATCGTCCATATCTAACACGGTAGATATACCTTGCTTGACTCCAAGTTCATCATCAGTTGACAAAAATGCCGGGATTTTGCCATTTTCTATTTCGG
>CAJCHQ010000025.1 GCA_903970295.1 Bryobacterales bacterium | reverse complement strand
TTCCGATCTCATTTGCAAGAGCCAAGGGGTTAACAAAATGATCTTCAGTCACATAAATTCCCCCGGAAAAGCACACAAAAGGCGGGCTCAACCGTAATAATGATTAAGAGATTTATTGCCAATAATTTGATGTAAATGTCTGCATTCACTACAATTGCATAGGTGAAAGTTCGTGGCACATTTTTGACCAAATACGTGATGCTCAGCGTCGCTCTAGTGACTGCGGTTCAGTCCGTGCTACCGACTTTCGCGTATGGCGATCCTGTACGCCGTCCGAATCAATTGTTCGATGCCATGCCGCTGCCTACAGCCATCCAATTCCCGGTAGTTTTCAAAACCTCAATCGATAGTGCGAAAGCACAAGAAGGGGATGAAGTAAAAGCCTATCTGAAAGAAGACCTTTTCATCGAAAATAGATTAGTCGCCCCAGAGGGTTCCGTGGTCGTGGGACATATCGATACGGTGCGCAAAAGCCGCCGTCTGGCGAAGTCTGCCATCATGAAGGAAGACCGTTTTCACAAAAACGGCTCGGTCCGAATCGTTTTCGATGAAATCATTACCCCTGACGAAGAACATATTCGCATCACCGGAATAGTCAGCAAACAAAGCACGACTTTTATAGACGGGCGCCATCCTCGGGAAGTCGTAGTGGGAAATAAAGGTGAGTTCAAAAAAGCTGAAGAAGTTTTGACAGAAGATGAAAAAACAGTCTCCAATATCGTCAACTACGGAGTCAACTATGGGTTGACACCACTGGGCACAGTCGCCAGTTTCGGCGCGTTGCCCGTGATTATGGGTGTTCTTGGTGCCCTTGAACCATCGATAGTGACGCAAAGAGTAGTGACGAAGGACGAAAAACATCCTCGTATCAATGGCTTCACTTACGGCGCGATTGGCGGATTGCCGGGTGCTCCAGCGCTCCAGGCTTTCATGCTCAAAGGCTCTGAGATCAGTATTAAAGCGGGCGATGAGCTCCTCATTCAGGCCCATTCTCCTTACGAAGAAACTGCGACATCGTTAGGAGTTTCCAGCCAAATCCTGACCCCGGGCTATAAGCAGGGCGCGAGCACACTTGTGGAACCAGCAAAGAACTACGCCAATCCCAAACGCGTGCTCACTCGAGAGTTTATCGACAATGCCGGCACGGCTCCAGGGACATCGTCCGCACAGTCACGGCGCAAAACTCCGCCAGAGCCGACACGCGACGATCCTTTCACTTTCTGGCATTGACGCCCGTTTCAATCGCGTGACGAACACTGGCTGCCGGCGCCGCCTCGTTGAAGCGCACTGTTTTACCGTCAGAGAGCACACCGAGGTCCGCCCAGATCGCCACCAGATCGACTTTGACCGGCGCTCCCTGCCAAACTTTATACATCTTTTCGAGCACCGGAGCCCCGACCGCTTTGTCGCCGCATTTGAACGCTCGCTCGACCTCCCAATCCGAATCGATATTGCCCCCGGCAGCGGCAATTGCCACAAGGGCATCCTGCAATCCTTTGCGATTGCCTGTCTGTTTTCTGATTTGAATGTCTGCCAGCAAGTAGAAGAGGGCGCCGCCCCAATAGATTCGCCGAATTGAGCGAGAACTATTCAAACCCCGGTCTTCTTTCTCGGGCAATCCGCGTGGCATGCTTTCAACGAATTGCGTCCATAATTCCTTAGCAGTCAAATTGGCCGCTTGCACTCGGGCAATCGGTTCCACATAAGTAGACATGCCCTCGGCCACCCAACGCAGATCGCCTACCAGAGGAAAAGCCAGATGCACCATTTCGTGCGTCGCTACCCAGTCTTCATCTAAATCTTTTTTCTTGATGTGCTGACCGACGCGATAATGAATCACCGCCTGACCGTCATCATCGTCGGCAGTGGAAAAGCCGACATCATCTCCGGGCACGATCGAAACTCGAATAAATAGTTTGCTTACCGGAAAACGCCGGTAATAGCAGTGCACCGCTCGAGCACCATGCTGCAGCCAGGTGAGCAATTCCGCCTGCGGCAAGTCAAACTTTTCACCTTCGAACTTGACCGCAATGGCACTTTTACCCTCACGTAATGGCACCGTACCATCACTATCCGCTCGCATCAAGCTATGGAAAAAAGTGACCGCTGCTAGACTACCAATTGCGGCAAACAAATAGAACTGATTTCGCAGCAGGGTGCTTGTCCTCTGACATACCCGGACGCGAGTCTGCGCCGGTTATTCAAAACTTTATCACCAACTGGCGCAGCCCTTGTAATTTGTGCCGCCGTTCGTTTGGACAGACTTTCTGTCCGAAATGGAAATTGAGAAAGCCAGGCTCTCGCGCCACCGCCAAAACCGCACATAAAGTGCCAAGGGTGAGTGGCACAAAAGCCTCTATGTACTCCTGCCAGCGCAGGTGCGTGTCCACTGCACCGACCATAATCAGGCAGAGCAAGGCCGCCCCCGCTGCGGTCGTGCGCGGAATCAAGAGCAGAATAGCTGCTATGACTTCCGCGCAGCCGACCAGCAGACGAAACCAATCAGGGTAGCCCCACACCTGGAAGCTGTCGACCATTTCCGGCGCGCCCATGAGCTTAGCGCTGCCCGCCATGAGGTAAACACAAGCGAGGAAACCGGTTAGAACCAATAGACCTACAAACTTTGCCCGATTCATCAGTCACCTCCAACTTGCTTTCGATAATCAGTATAATGAATGAATTCATTTATTTCAAGATTGACTGAATTCATTCATTATTAGATTTAGTGAATAAACGTGTCACCGCATTCAGTGCGAAGCGGTCACGATCTCTTTCGCATTTTGCTTCACAATCGCTTCAATTTGCGCTTTGGCAGACTCAAGGCCAGCCTTGATCACATCTTCTGAGTGACCGGATACTTTGACGAAGGTAATATCTTTTATACCGATGAACCCAAAGATTGCCCGCAGGTAAGGCTCGTGGAAATTGAAGTCGTTATAGGGCGGGGTGTCGTAATCGCCGCCACTAGCAGTCAGCACAAATGCTTTCTTATTCTTCAATAATGGAGTCAAGGTCCCCGTGTCGGAATACGCAAAAGTCTTACCAACTACGACAATGCGATCGATGTAGGCTTTGAAAACTGCTGGCACGTTGAAGTTGTACATTGGCACGCCCAAGACGTAAACATCTGCGTCGATAAACTCGTCGACACGCTTGGCGATCTGGGCATACGCTTCGCGCTGCTCAGCACTGCGAGCTGCTTCTGGCGTGTACATTGAAGCAACGTCCGTATCAGTCAAGAAAGGCACACCTTCCTTAGATAAATCGTGATAGACAACCGTGTCTTTAGAATGCGTTTTGAGCCAGCCATCCGCGAAGTGCTTCGAAAGAACTCTTGTCAGCGATGTCGCCGATCGGCTGCTCGAATCTAAATGTAATACCTTAGCCATGAACATCTCCTTGCCTGAATTGCTTTTGTCTGGAAAGATGATATTATCGATCAACCCGGACGAGCAATTGCAAATAGTCCAAACTTTATGTCCAAGCGTCCAAAATGGGGGCAATTCAGTAGACTCATGGACCTTCTCTCCGACGTACTCAGTTCAGTACATTTGAAAGGCACTATCTATTGTCAGTCAGAATTGACTGCGCCCTGGGGTCTTGGGTTCGACGGATCGGAAGGTCACGCCGGTTTTTTTATGGTGGTGCGAGGTGGCTGTTACCTCGAGATGGAAGGAAATCCGACCGCCCTCACACTCGCTCCCGGTGATCTTGTCGTGTCACCGCGCTGCAAGGGTTACAGCTTGCGTGATTCTTTGAATTCGACAGTAACTCCGCTTATGGATGCCGTAGCTGGCTTGCCGCCTGCAAACAAGATCCTCAAATTTGGCGGCGGCGGCGCGCTGACTACACTCGTGATGGGCTGCTTCCAGTTCGAGTCAGGAACGAAAAACCCGCTTATTTGTTCGTTGCCGGAAATGCTCTATATAAGAGCCGAAAATCTCCATTCAGAACCCTGGTTGGAAATGACGTTGAAATTTTTGGCCGCAGAGACTGCTCACGACAAGCCGGGTTCAAGTATTGCTGTCAGTCGTTTGACGGATTTGCTTTTCATTCAAGCGATTCGGGCTTTCATCGCTCAGGTAAAAGACTGCCCCAACAGTTCGGGTTGGCTGAAAGCC
>CAJCHQ010000024.1 GCA_903970295.1 Bryobacterales bacterium | reverse complement strand
TCAGCCAGACAATGCAACTGGGCGATGCCACGATCCCCATGGGTTCAGCAGTCGTAGGCACCGTTTCGCAAGCCGAAGCCGGACGCCGTCTGAGCCGCTCGGGCGAACTCGGTATCAAATTCACGACCATTCGCACACCCGACGGTGTGGAAACGCCGATCAATGCTCACCTCATTGGTGGCATCGGCAAATATGCACAGAAGAACGCTGACGGCGAACAGGTGGTTCGCGGCGAGGGCATGACCGCCAAACTCGGGCAAACCGCGATTCGCGGCGCCGCCGGAGCGGGCATCGGTGCCGCCCTTGGCACCGCGGTCGGTGCCATCGCCAGTCACGGCTATCGGGTCGGCACTGGCGCCTGGTCGGGAGCGGCCATCGGCGGCGGTATAGGCGTGGCTGACATGGCGCTGCGAAAAGGTCGTGACGTCACGGTTCCATCAGGCACCAAATTGCAGATCCAACTCGACGGACCCGTCACCTTTGCCGGTGCCGGCGGTCCTGGAGTGGTCAGCGGTAACTTCTAAATTTTCTCCCGCATGCAATCCGTGAGAAGCGAGCTAACCCCCCAGCTCGCTTCTTGCGTAGGGGTCGTTGGCAATAAAAGGTTTACGGCTGCTTTTTGGCCTTCTTATCAGGCATAACTTGTCCTTTGACTTTAGTTGATGCACCAGGAACCAATGATGCTTCAGTCTCTGGCTCGCCTGTAAACTCTTCTTTGAATTCAGCTAAAAATTCATCACCCGGTTTGATCACCGCCTCTTGCCCTTTGACCACCGTGTCTTCAACGATCCAACTGCCGGGAACGCCGCTGAAAGCTCCCCAGACAAAGCCCTTGATCCGGCGATGGCGAACGTTCTGACCAACCGGTTTCATGAATGCAAAAGATGGATTAGCAGCACCGATCACACCCAAGGCCACAGGCATCGCCCCGAAGCTGAACACACCAGCCGGAGCCATCGCTGCGTTCATGCCGATGCGAATCGCCTTATAGCGCAATTGTTGAGACCAAGGACCAGTGACCTGACCGTTATGGTTGACGCCCAATTCACGGCCTTCAGCCTTATTCTTGACAATGCGCGCTTGTCTTGCCGGCGTGGCCACCAGGGGAATGTGCTCGCCTTTATCGTTGATTATCTCGTCGAAAGAAATACCGAGGCAACCAGAGTTGCGATACCAGCGCTCTGGGCTGACTAATGAGTGCATGGCGCTGCGTGCCTTCAGACAATAATTCACATGGCCGATTACGACCGAACCTTTGGGCGCCACCATCCGGTCGCCGATCTTCAAATCATATTTCAGCCGTGCTTCAATCGAATCGCCCGATTTCGCCGATTTGCTCGTGATCTGAGAAGAAATTACGACCGGAAATTGGGCGCCGGCTTTGACTCGAGTTTTACCTTCGTCGGTGGGCAATTCCTTATATTCAATCGTCGACTTCATCTCGCTCGCTTCATCGTTATCGATGATCGGCGGTTCGTCGGCACTGCCGTCAGCACGGGCAGCCCCTTCAAGCATAGCCACCGACTGCGAAGGGTGATCAACAGGCTCTGCCGTCCGGGCTTTCGATTTATCTTCTTCAGCAAAAGCTTTCTTTTCTTCTTCAGCTGTAGCTTTCTGCTCTGCAGCAAAAGCTTTCTGATCGGCAACCGTGGCTTTCTGATCATCAACAAGCGCGGATTTCGATTTGTCTTCTGCCACTGCAGGTGGTGCAGCGGCTTCGTCCACCGGTTTAGCCGGCGCCATGGAGGCAGCGGGCTCGGTCGCCGCAGTCTTTTCCTCGGTCTGTGCCGGTTGATTTTCTTCCGAATACCATGGCTCAGAGCGCTTTTCAGCAGCGGTTGTCGAGTTTGTTTGAATTGCATTCTCGGCAGAATTCTCTACCGCAACAGCGGGCATGAAAGAGGCCGAGCCGAGGAATGCGAATACTGCCTGTGCGATCACAACCTTCGAAAACAGATCGCTGATACACACAGATTTGGCCATCTTCATTTGCTCGAATCAACCTCGAATCGATTGGCGGACACCTACTGAGATCGCGTCAGCGGCAAGGCATGCGCAATTATGCCCAGCAGTTATACACCGGAGTGTATATCGCTGAACATCACTTGACCTCGAAACTTAATCTAGTTAGGTAAAGGTCCTGTAAATCGCGACATACCACAGGTGGTATCATCCCGCCCAGTCGTCAAGAGAAGTGCGTAAATTAGTAGCCCGGCCCCAGCAGCTGGAAAGCAGCCCAGGCGTGCGGTGAAGGATCCTTGGCAAGCGAGACCAATTCAGCCTTACGCAGTGATTGGGCTTGATTTAAACCAGACTGTTTATGCTTATAAAAATCCATCAGCTCGTTTGTCCGCTCTGGATCTGGAGCTACCCAGAGACTCAAAATGACGTTCCGCACACCAGCATAATTTAGCCCTCGGCTGAACACCTTTACCGAATTGCCCAGCGTATCTTTGGTCGAAACAGAACTGCCGCTCCAGACAGTTAGATCGCTCGGCATACTACCGTCAAACAATTTTTCAGCGGTAACTGTTTTCTGGTTCTCGGCATCTTTGTCCGGTGACAAAGGCAGAAGCGAATTGAAAGGATTATTGGCCAACAACGAGAAGTGATTAGCGCAATGAATCATTTTGCCTCGACCCTGCTCGCGCAGAGCCGCAATATCCGCGTCTTTACCGAGCAGCTTGGTGACGGCATCTTGCTGAAAGACTCCGGAGATCAAATTGATTTCGTTGTTGCCACCATCTTTCGAAGCAACAAGCACGCTGTTGTCGTCGGCATATCTGGGCGGAATATCGAGAATCGCTCCAGTTGAGCCGGCTAATGTCAGCGTATGACTTTCAACCAAGAACTTGCCGCGCTCATCCACCAGGGCAGCAAAAGGCAAATTGAAGAGAACACCATCCGGCACAATGCAAACAGTCTGCTCGGGATTTTTCGGCATCAAGTTGCGCACAGCGGTTGGGAACAGCTCGTTATAAATCGATTGCAGTGTTGAGCGCTCTCGTTGGGCGGTTGTCGGATCACCAGCTGCAGTGGCAGGCATATTGAGTAGAGCCGAAACCTGAGTTTGCAGCTGCTTCCTGGTCACGCCCAGCACAGTAGCTGAGAGTCGTCCAGAGCCGTCGATAGTGAAGACGACACTGGAGTCGGGGCCGAGAAGATACTCCACGAACATCGAGTGACTGGCTTGCACTGCCTTCATTATGTCGCCCATGCGATTGGGTACCGGTGCGATCATTCTAGCCAGAGACCGATTCTGGGCTACCAGCGTGCGGAAGCGCACCAGCCACTTCTGCCAATCTTTTGTGATCCTTGAGGGCGGATTGATTGCTTCAGCGGCATGCAAATGAGCACGCTCGGTGGACAAATCGTGGAAAACATCACGATCCTCAAGTTTGAGCTGCACTCCACGTTTGAGCCAATCATTGCTGAAACTTTCTTCTTTCAATTGTTCGGCCGCCAGCAAGCCCTGTTCGGCCATGCCCATGCGCGCCACAAGGGCCACCAATTGTTCACCTAGGTCCTCACGAGTGGAAGGAAAGGAGAGGCGATCTGGAGATGGGAACGCACCAGCCTGTGGTGAACGGAAAAAGGAGAGAGCGCTGCTCAAAGATTCTTTCGCTTTGTCCTGTTCGCCCAATGCCAGTTCCAATTTGGCTTTGATCACATAGTCGCGCCATAACGAAGCATCGTCATTAATTGCCAATCCCAATTCGATCGCTTTCCTGACCGAAGCGTCGGCCGCTTGCGCATCGGCAAGCCGGAAATAGACCTCAGCCAGCGCGCAGTAGGTGCGATCTTCGAAAACAGGATCTTTGAATTTTTTCAAAATCGTCAATGCAGCCTGTAAGTGACCACGCGCATCACTGTTCAAGCCCGCTCGAGCATCGGCGAAAGCCAGGTTGTGCAATATGGCTAATTGCATTCTCGGGTTGGGCGGACGCACAACCGATTGCAATTCCAAAGCTTGAGTCAAGGAGGCGATCGCTTTCGTGTGATTGCCTTGTCCTTCTTCGGCAATTCCCAGGCCGTTCCAAGCCTGCGCCTGAGCCGTTGAGGCGGCAGCCGCCTTGAAAACAGTGATGCATTTCTCGAAAGTCTGTCTGGCTAAATCCAGGTCACCAGTGGCGGCTAAGCAATGGGCGTAGCCGATCATTACATTGGCACGCGCCAGCGCGCTGAGAGGTGGCTTAAGCGGCTTGACCATCAAGGCCAGAACTTCTTCATAGGTGCGCCGCGCGGTTGTGAATTCGCACAACACATACTGCCCGTTCGCCAGAGACGACATAGCTGTAATCAGGCTGGCTGTGTTATCTCCAGTCGAATTTTTAGCGACGTTGACTGCCTTTTGCGATTCTTCGAGTGAGGCTGTGTACCATCCGTACTGCTCGAGAATGCTAGCCACAATTAAATGATCACGGATCGCATCAGCCGTATCGCCGCCCTGCGCGTAATAGATAGCAGCTTGCTGAATGAACTGAGCGCCTTCCTTCATCTTGTCGTAGCGCATCAGCAAATTGCCGGCCAGATTCATCAGCCGCCCGGCTTCGACCGAATCAGCACCCTCGCTTCCGGTCATTGCCTTGATCGCTGAGGCTAATTGCTGACCGGCAGACTCGTTATTTCCCAACCCGAAATAGGCTTGAGCTAGGGCGACACGTGCGTGCCCTAGCGAACGAGGGTCCTTGGAGTTCCCTAGCACTTCGATTGCATTTTCACCGAGGTATTTAGCTTTGGTCCAATCGCCGCGATCGAGGTAGCAGCGGCACATATTCGTAAGAGCGCGGCCTTCACCCTCGCCATATTTCATCTCTATAGACATTCCATATGCTTCTTGCCATTTAGCAAGGGCTTTGTCTATTAGTTTCTGATTGAAAAGTTTCTCCCCCTCAGCCTCTAATTTGCGCACTTTATCGATCGACTCGGCAGTCTGAGGAATATCGATCACGGGGATTGTTCTGATTGCATTCTCAGCTGCAGCGGGAACGGCTGCAGTCGGAAGTGGTGGCGTGTCACCATAGGCAGTGCTGCCCCAAGACACCAAGATTGCTAAAAAGACAGCGATGACCTGCCATAAGTCTGCTTTTCGCATAACCGGGGATCTCTTGAAATTCAACGTCGAACCTCTTTCTGCATTCAGTTTGCCAGTGACTCGCCAGCGCCTGGCGAAAAAGAGAGCAGCTCTAACCGGGGGCTGCCTCGCAACCGGAAACAGCAAAAAGGATACGCTAAATGCCGATAGATTTTCCCCAGACTTTACATGGCTTTCAACGTAAATGGACAAAAAATAACTTAGGAAGCACTAAATATGTGGGTTTCAGAGCGTTGCCAACGACTGGGGCTAAGTTAAATTTAGGCAAATGTGTGTAATGATTGTAGGCTGCTCGGCTCAGGAAAGCCAAAGTTACAGTCGGAAGAGCGCACAGATCATCGTCCCAGCCTGGCTCAGGCGGTTAGATATCTTTTTCGGTTGATGGAGTCCCGAGGTTCATATGAAAAGTCGCGCCCAGGTGCTCGAGATAGCTGCTCTTCGAGAATTTGACGTCCTCGTGATCGGCGGCGGCATTATCGGCGCTGGTGTCGCCCAGGATGCCGCGACACGCGGCTTGTCGGTACTGCTGGTGGAGCGGGAAGACTTTTCTTCAGGCTCATCAAGCCGCACAAACAAGGTGATTGATGGCGGTCTAGAATATCTGGATCAATTCAAAATTAGCTCGACCAGGGCTTTGTGCCAGGAGCGATTTGTGCTGGGACAGCTTGCCCCGCATTTGATTCGGGACTCATTATTTATCCTGCCTCTGACTCGGTCAGACCGTTTTTTCAATCTCAAAGCTAAGATCGGTCTAAGCATTTATGACCTCTTGTCCGGCTCTATGCAGGGCATTAACAAACACGACGAACTGTCTCAGAAAGAATTGCTCGAAGCCGCACCCGCTCTTTCTGCTAATGTCGTAGCTTCTGGACTGCGCTTCCACGACTGTTTGACCGATGATTCACGCCTGGTGATCGAAGTGATCAAGTCCGCGTGTAATGAAGGAGCCAACGCCATCAATTACCTCGAAGCGATCGATTTCGCCTCGGAAAACGGAGTTACGAAAGTCGTGCGTTGCCGAGATCGTTACAGCGGGAATGAGATATCCATCCGTAGTAAGTTTGTCGTAAACGCAGCCGGGGTTTGGGCTGGAGCACTTTTACAGAAGTCTCAGTCAGACTCGCCGGTTAAATTGGAAAAAACCACTCACATCATGGTGCTGCCGTCGGCACTTGAAATAAATACGGCCCTCTACCTGCCGACAGAGGATAAGCGTTACATATTTGTCGTGCCCTGGCAGCGAGCTTTGATGATCGGTGCCGCCACGTCTCCATTCACGGGTGATCTTGGCCAGCCGCTGCCGACCAGAGACGATGTCTCCTACTTGCTCACCGCTGTTAACCGCTACTGCGGCGATAAAAAGCTCTCGTCCCGGGATGTCATTGCCGCGTGGTCGGGATTAGCTGCGTTAAATAACGAGTCAGCCTCACTAAATAATGCCAGCGCCAATGGTCAGGGAAACGCTCATGACAAGCGCGGCACAACGGTCAAAAGCAAGGCTTATCGAGCGGACGCTCAGGCGCAGCACGGGCAAATGTTTGAGAGCGCAGACGGGCTGATCAATCTCTTCGGGGGCAAGCTCACGAACTACCGTTTGATTGCTGCTCGAGCAGTGGACAAAATCACCGAACGTAATCCCACATCCCCCGAGGCAAAAGCGAAAAATGTCTCGCGCACAAAGCGCATCATGCTGGGTGGATGGTCTGACAGAAATGACTATCTGACCGCCACCGCGTCAATAGCGGCCAAAGCAAGAAAGCTTTCGATTGAACCGGCCACTCTCGATCATTTGATTTCGAGCTACGGCAAAGATGCGCAATTGATCATCGACATTGTCGAAAAACAACCTGTTTTGAACGAAAGAATCTGTCCCGATTTTCCGCCAATTATGGCCGAGGTGCCCTTTTGTGTCTTGAGCGAAGGTGCCGTATCTCTGCAGGATGTACTCTTTAGACGGATGAGATTGGGTATGCTGCACCAGATTCAGTGCAAACAGGGGGCACCGAAGGTAGCAATGCTGATGCAAAGTTTGTTAAATTGGGATGATAGCCGTGCCACAGTCGAGCTGGCGGCTCTGGAAAAAACCCTTGACCTTCACATGGAATCTTTTCGTGAAGTCGCTTCTGCAGTTAGTTAAAATCACCTAACGCAAAAAACGGTGGAGCCAATGAGAAAAATCGATGCCCGCGTATTCGCCACTGGCACCCTTACAGATGAATTAAACGACCGCATAGTGGATATCGCCGAACTGGAAGTCTGGTACGAACCGACAGTCGTTCCAGAAGATGTATTGATTCAGAAATTGGAGAAATGCACAGCAGTTGTTTGTGTACGCTCGGACAAAATCACAGCCGCCGTTATGGATGCTTGCCCGGATTTGAAGCTGGTGGCCAATGTAGCGGTCGGCCACGACAACGTGGACATAGCTGAGGCGAATAAAAGAGGCATCCTTGTCACTAATACCCCGGGCGTACTGGACAATGCCACGGCAGATCTGGCTTTTGCATTACTGCTTGCCTGCGCCAGACGCATTGTCGAAGGCGACCGTTATGTGCGCGACGGTCATTGGCAGGGTTTCCAAGAAAATCTACTTCTCGGCAGTGAAATTAGTGGCAAAACACTCGGCATAGTCGGCATGGGCCGCATCGGCGAAGCGATGGCCAGGCGCGGCAGAGGCTTCGGCATGCAAATCCTCTACACGAGAAAAGGTGACGAAGAGAAAGACAAACGCTTAATCAAAGAATATTCGGCTCAACGTGTTTCACTCGGCGAGATTCTCAAGCGTTCCGACTTCGTCAGCATTCACTGTCCATTGAGTCAAAGCACCAGACATTTGATCGGTCGAGCAGAATTGGCCCAAATGAAAAAACGCAGCATCTTGGTAAACACAGCGCGGGGCGCTGTTGTCAACGAAAAGGAACTAGTGCTGGCTTTGCAAGAAGGTAAGTTGGCGGGTGCCGGCCTGGATGTATTTGAGTTCGAACCCAAAGTAAGCGAAGAACTATTGGCGCTACCGAATGTGGTGCTGGCGCCACACATTGGCAGTGCCACCAACGAGACGAGACTGGCTATGAAAAATTTGGCGGTCGAAAATTTGCTCTCGGCCCTCGAGGGTATAGTGCCGAAAAACGCTGTCAACAAAGAAATTTGGTCGGCTTTCATCAAGCGCATGGGCGAAGTTATCGTCGCCGACGAAGAAGAATCGAGCGACGCCCAACCCGCTATGCCCTGGAGCTAATTGATCCAGTATATCGGCTGCAAATCATTCGATCACTTCAAAGTTGAACAATGCCATATAACGATAAGCTCGATTTCTGGCCATCCGTGCAGTTTCTCGAAGAACGGCATTATCCTTTTCATGTGCTTTTGTCCGGCTACCTGAGAGCTTCGCGTACATTCGAGTTGTATGAGGAGCTGTTCAAAATACACAAAATCAAAGGCGAGCTTTTGCCGTTCGAGTTAACGACGCGCGAACCGGTCAAAACAGATTTCGAACTGGCTCAACTGATGGACGTTTTGCGCGGCGTCGATAATTTTCAATCAATTATGGTATCAGACCCTTTTAAACAAGTGATCGATCTCTACGTAGATAGGCTGACCGAAGATGCGCGCAATTGTAATTCGGTCAACATGATTTTCAAGTTGGATAACGCCGCCGTGGGCGACAACCTGGACGGCAGAGCTTTCCTCGCGGGAGTCAGCCAGGAAGCCGATCTTCAATTCACCGGCAAAAGCATGCTTTTCTTCGGCTGCGGCGGAGTGTCGAGTGCTATATCTGTGCGGCTCTGCAAAACTCTCAAGCGGATCGGATTGATCGACATCAGCCAAGCCAAGATGGCCAGACTGAGACATACGATCTACAAGTTGAATAAATCAGTGATGGTCAACACATACGACCGTCGCACAAAAAGAGATTTTTCCGCTTACGACTATTTCTACAATGGCACTGGCTTGGGCAAAGCCAGCACTGACAAGGGCAAATCAACAGGCACCCCGCTTCAGACAAATGACATTCTGCCCGCTTTTGGTATCGCCTTTGATGCTTCGTATACGCCGGCACAAACGCCATTTTTGACCCAATTGCAACAACAGGGTTTCAAGACTTTCAATGGACTCAGCCACATGCTCAGCTCAACTGCCATGCACATCGAAAGAGTGACTGGCAAGACAATTCCCTATGATTCGATTCGGGCAGCGTATCAAAACATTCGTTAGTTCGGGTCAACGGGCTCTGCCTTCGAGCCTCTGTCCTTGAGCCAAACGGCAGCAAAACCAAATACAGGTAGTAACAACAGGGTAACCGCCACAGCTATTTCAGGCATGGCCACTGCTTGGGCATGGGCGAGCAAGACGGCGAGATTCTGAGCAGCCACTAATTCCAGGGCGACGAACAAATAGCTTAGAGCATTGAGCCTGAACACACGCGTGATGAAAAACCAGATCATCACGAAGAGGACGAAATCATAAGCGGTGTCGATCACACACTGCTTCCAGAATTTTGATGCGGTTCCGAAAATCACAGCCAAGAGCAATAAGACAGGCAGCAGACGACTCTCGGAGGCCAGGTAGCGTTTGCAAATGCTGGCTAAGACAGCCAGAGCAAATGGTGCAAGCGCAGCCAAAGCAAACGTTCCGGAAAGAATATCGAGACTGGGCACAGTCGCACTAAAAATACTTTGCAATGCAGACGGCACATCGATCTGCACGGCCGGCGAAAAAGAGGCAGTGAAATAACCCTTGCCAAGGTGCAGACAAGCGAGTACACCAAGAAAGGCATAGGAAGACAGAACCGCGTCTCGCCACAGCAAGGTTCGCTTCTGACGTTGGCCTGGATAGGGAGCTAGTAAAACCCGGCTCGTTATTTGTCTGGCCAGGTCCGGGAAACTGTAGCGCAGACAGGCTAAGCCAACGATACATATGAGCAACTCGGCCATGAGAATGACGACAAATTTCGTCGCCTCTTGAGCGACAGTTCTACTGATAAACGAATCGAACGTTTCGGCAGTGTTGTACTGAGCAAGATACGGCGCAAAATAATTGAGGATTCTGACAGCATTGGCAACACCAATTACGGAGCCGAAAACCATCACAGCACGCCAGGGAATACCGGCCGACCTGAGCACATGAATACTCCAGATAAGCACCGTGAC
>CAJCHQ010000023.1 GCA_903970295.1 Bryobacterales bacterium | reverse complement strand
GCACCAGGTGGTCAACGTAAAAGTACAGACTGGCTCTCCGATCTTACGAGTGATCGTAAGCAGGGCTGACTGACCGAAAGGAACTTCGGTTGTCCGCCCCGGAGCTCTCATAGTGTCGTTATAAATAGCCCGCAGCTGGTCCATATCGGGCGGATATGGCTGCCGTGGAAGCTTTATGAACTGAGCTTTTTCTCGATGACGATTCAGGAGCATAATTGACGACCTAAATCCGCTTTTGGATTACCTGAGACCATGACTTAAGCGACAAACATCGCCGCTTTTTCCCTCCCAGACGTTATACCCAAACATGTACACAAATATGCACTAGTCATACTAGAAATATCTCGATGAATAAAGTCTCTCGACTTGAGGCTAAGAGACCCAAACGCGGCGTTGCCAAAACAACGTCGCGGAGGGTCCCCAAGTCAGGCACCTCGCTAGAGGCGCTCTTTCAAAAATCTATAATTTGGTCCAATTTTTTTTTGGCTAGGCGGCACATGGTCAAAGCGGCTCTATAGCTGACAAAGGGGTTTTCATCTTTCTGCAGAATCTGCAGAACCTGGCTGGGTGTTTTATGATTTTCAGCCAACTGGTAGCGCACATCAGAATCTATGTCGTAAGCAAGTTTCAGCAAAGTGAAAATCAAAGCATTTGCATTATCGGCGACGGCGCTGCGCACCTGAGCCCAGTAGCTGTCAGCAAGCCGATCCAAAAGGGCCGGTTGAGCATTTTTGTCTTCCGCCATTCTCACCAGAACATTCGGGTCAATGGCGTGGAGAACATGATTTGGTAGAACGTCCAAATTCCTTAGATTGTCGCATCTGCAATAAGCGCCTATAAAAGACTGTTCAGCACCGCTTATGTTCTCGATGTCGCTTCTGGTCAAATCCACCGAGCGGGACCAATTACCGCAATTGACTAGATTTTCGTTGTTCATTACTAACCCTTTCTTCTCGGACCCAACATTAGTATTAAAGGTCCCGAGAGCGTAAGGAAAACGTCAAGAAATATGGGCGAAGAGCGAATTATTTGCGACGATTGTCCAGAGGCGCCAACAGGCACTTCTCGAGCTGATCGAAGAACTTGGGATAGTTATGAGGCAAGTGGTTGAAGACTGCCGCCACGCAGTATCCATTCGGCAAGCGGTACATCGATGATCCGCAGCCCCAAGTGAGGGCGCCGGAATGAGTCCAGATCTGTCTCTTCGGATAAATTGCCCAGCCTTTGCCTGTGTACCTTTTTTGCTTTTCGATATTGGGCAGATCCGGCGGTTCGCTCGTAATTCTAAGAGTTTCATCGGTAAGGATGCGCTTCTCGGGATCAACGGCAGTGGCGACACCAATAAATTTGACGAGATCTTCTGCTGTACCAACCCAACCGCCGTGCGCATCAAAACCTTCCATCGCATAACCTGAACCATAGGATTGTGCGACAGGCAAAGGTTCATCTGCAAACAAGGACCAGCCTTTATCCGCGTCTTTGCCGTCGTAGTACTCGACTTCTTTGGGTAGCTTGTTTTTCAGCTGAGTCTTTCCGAGTTCCATATCGGTGATACCGGCTGGTGCAAAAATATTCGTCTTGATATATTGTTCGTACGGTGATCCTGAAACCCGCTCAATGATGCGACCGAGTACGTTATATCCGAAATTCGAATAGACATATTTTGTGCCTGGATCGAAATCTAACGGCCTGCCCATGTTGTAACGCACGATTGCCTCGGGCGGCGCCGGTCGGGGCACTCGAAAAGCGTCGGCAGCGATGCGGCTGTAATTCATCTGCGGGTCGATTTCATGTGAGTCCCAGCCACCCGTGTGCTCTAACAAATTGCGCACTGTGATCGACTGCAATCGCGGATCCACATTAGCGCCAGCAGCAGGTTTTAAATTATCCAGGATTGAAAACGCTTTATCATCCATATGCAATTTGCCCCCTTCCACCAGTTTCATGATCGCGGTAGAGGTGATTGGTTTAGAGCAGCTGGCAATGCGAAATAAATTGTCGATCTGCACCGGAATTTTTCTGTCCAGATCGGCATAACCAAAACCACGGGAATAAATGATCTTGCCTCGCAGAGAAATGCATATTTGCCCCCCAGGTAAATCATATTTACTCATTAGCCGTTCAATCGCATGCTCAAGAGATTTGAAACTTGGATTCTCATCACCTGAAACTGGTATCACTCTTGGTGCGCTCGCCGAAGCGTGGCTGGCGGCTGCATGAGCGTAAGAGAAAATGCCAGAAAGGTAACCCGCAATCGCTGCCACCAAAAGGGCTACAGAGCGTGCCTGATATTTCAAATTCAAGACCCTGGAAGTGATGAGACAGTATATCCAAATTCGCCATTTTCACCCAACATCTCCACTTGTCACAGATTTTCTGACGCTTGCAAAGCGCTAACCCTAATTTCCGCCCGAAAATTTCCCGATATCGGTGAAATTTGAGAACTCGGCGATATCGGCGAAATTTGAAAACTCGGCGA
>CAJCHQ010000022.1 GCA_903970295.1 Bryobacterales bacterium | reverse complement strand
CCCGATAGCGGCAAACCGCTGGTCGATCTGATCAAAGACAAAGCTGGTCAAAAGGGCACCGGCAAATGGACCAGTGAAATTGCCCTCGATCTGGGCATTGCCATTCCGACCATCGACGCCGCTTTAACCGGTCGCATGTTGTCCGGTCTGAAAGAAGAACGCGTGATTGCCGCCAAGAAATTGACCGGACCCAAGACCGCTCCGATTTCAGGCGATGCTGCCAAGCAATTGAAAAATGCTTTGCAAGATGCCCTTTATGCCAGCAAAGTCTGCAGTTATGCTCAGGGCATGGCTTTGATCAAAGCTGGATCGGATAACTTCAAATGGAATATCGATCTCTCTGAAGCAGCTCGCATCTGGAAAGGTGGATGTATCATTCGGGCCAAGCTGCTCGAATCGATTCGTCAAGCTTTTGCTCGGCAGAACGATGTGCCCAATTTGATGGTCGATCCCGACTTTGCTAATTTCCTGGTCAAGGCCCAAGACAACTGGCGTCATGTTGTTATCACCGCGACTGAACAGGGCATTCCGATTCCTGCTCTCAGTGCCAGCCTTTCTTATTACGATGCCTATCGTTGTGAAAGTTTGCCTCAGAATTTGACCCAGGCTCAACGCGATTACTTTGGTGCTCACACTTATGAACGCATCGACAAACCGGAACTAGGTTTTGTCCACTCAGAATGGAATCAATTGATCAAAGAAAAGGCGAAAAAGTAACGCGCACATTCAAGCGTCGTTCTTTTAACGGTGGGCAGGCGGCCATCTTGGCTGCCGCCCTTTCTCTTTGTGCGGCTCTTTCGGCGACAGCGATGCCCGCGCCGCTCTATGCTCACTTCCTATTCCTGCCAAGACGGGTAATTAGGTCAATACCTGAGGAAATTGGCGGTGTCGCTTGCCAATCGGTGACCATCGATATCGGCAAGAAACATCTGGGCGGCTGGTTTTTCGAAAGGACCGCCTCACCGTATGTGGTTTTAGTCAGTCACGGCAACGGTGGCAATATCTCATCTGTACGATGGATCGCCAAAAATCTTTTGAGTACTGGTGTGTCAGTTCTGCTCTACGACTACCGTAATTACGGGACGAGCAGTCGAGGCACCCTTACGGTCAAAAGCATTTGTGAAGACGGCGACGCAGCCTATGATTATCTTGTGCAGAAGAAAAATTACAAACCCGAGAATATAATTCTCTACGGGCAATCGCTGGGCTGCGCGGTCGCTTGCAACATCAGCAAGGATCGTCAAGCTGCGGGTCTCATTCTTCAATCTGGTTTTAGTTCGCTGCGACACGTCGCTTTCGAACATTTCCCGGTCCTGCATGGAATGCCGATATTAGTACCGGATGCTCTCGACAATCGGAAGATTCTCAGTCATTCAAAATTGCCGGTTCTTCTTATTCATGGTGATAAGGATCGCATGGTGCCCTTCGATAATGCGCAAATATTATATGAGGCCGCAAGCGGTTCTAAATGGCTGGTTGTCTGCCATAATACCGGCCATCACCTTTATCCGAAATCAGATGCCGAGCATCTTTCTGCCGTGCGCGAGTTCATTGACCGGATCATGCAAAAGAATTCACATCAGTACCCGCGAGAAAATGCAGCAAAAGTTTCACAATCAGTCACTACATGTCGATTGCTTTATCAGTAAATAAGTGACAATTAGGCAAAGCAATTTGCAGCCTGGTGATATCTTGGTGAGACCAATGAGCAACGTCTATGTGCAACTTCTTTAATGCTGGGATGCGCTTCAGCAAAGGAATACACTCTGGTGTTATGCGGCAATCCCACAGATCGAGAAGGTAAAGATTGCGCAGCTTCGTCAGGTAAGACACACCTTGATTCGAAACTTCCGTGTTGTCGCCGAGATAAAGCATTCGCAAAGTTTGAATGCGACTGAGAATTTCGACATCACTATCTGATAAACGATCGCGGCGCAGGTTGGTCGCGATCAAAACTTTGGTTCCGTCCAAGGCTCGTAATAATTTGCTGGCATCGTGGATTGCACTGGCTTTGAGCACACGCAAATTTTTCAAAGACTTGAGTTTGGCCAATCCGGCACCGGTCACACCTGTGTTTGTCACTCGCAGATCTTTGAGCCCGGGCAAATTGGAGATATGCTCAAGACCTTTGTCTGTGACCTCGGTGTGATCTAGTCTGAGCGTGTGCAAACCCGTCAAATGGTCAAAAAAGTAGAGCAGATCATCGGAGACGTTAATGTTGTTGGTCAAATCTAAATCGCCGATCTCGTCGCCCCTGAAGTGCCTGAATATTTCAGGTCTCTCCGAGACAGTCCAGCTCGGACTGAAAACCAGGGGATATGGACGTGAAAAATGGACGTGCCCCTGGGCTTTCTGCGCCTCGGTCGTGGGTGAAACTCCTGGCGGCAGAGAGATCACACCCAGTGGCTGCGGTGGAAACTCAAAGTCCCATCCATCTCTGGCTTGACTCAAAGGCACGACGGCAAACTGAGGACGCAGTTCTGAAAGAGATTGGTAGTCGGGCGAGTGTACAGTTTTAAGGAAACCATCTTCTGCCAGTTTTGTATCGGTTTTAGTAATGCTATCCGGGTCATGCTTTCCTGGCTCCGATGCGACAAACCAGGCAATTGGAGCTAAAAGCAAGAGACCGACAGCTGTCACTAGTAAAGCCACGAGTTTAGGCTTCTCTGATTGAACCGATATCCTGGTCGCTTGTTTTGTATCCAGTGCGCGGCCGGCGGCGACGACTTGAAGATCGTGTTTCAGGTCTTCCATGCTTTGATAACGATCGTCGGGCTTTTTGGCTAACAGCTTGGCCATGATTTCTTCGAGAGCCTGGGGAAATTCTTCTCCCAGTGTCACCTCCTTCAAGGTCGGTGGCTTTTCGGATTGGTGCTGAATCATCGTATGCAGTGCCGCCGCTGAAGAAAATGGTGGCACTCCGGTCAGTGCTTCAAATAAGGCACAGCCACTGGAATAAATGTCGGAACGATGATCGATCTTCAAACCCAATCCTTGCTCAGGACTCATGTAAAAAGGACTACCGAAAATTTCACCGGTGCGTGTCAGACCCGATTCGTTGTCTCCTTCGATAAATTTAGCGATGCCGAAGTCAACGATTTTGACCACTGTCTTTCCGTCAGGGGTGGCAGTGAGCATGATATTGCTCGGCTTCAAATCGCGATGAACTATATTGTATGCATGGGCGTATCCGACGCCATCGCAGACTTGGCAAAATATTTGAATCGCTCGCTGAATAGGCAGTCGGCCGCTGCGTTTAATCAGCTCGTGCAAAGAATTTCCGGCAGCATAGTCCATGACCAGAAAGGGTTGAGCATTCGCGGTCACGCCAAAATCGTAGACCCGGATCAAATTGGGATGATTGAGGTGATGCAGTGCTCGGGCTTCATTCTGAAAGCGTACATAATGTTTGCTGGAAGACTTGTGAGCTTCCAGAACTTTGAGAGCTTGAATCGAGCCGAGGGCGATCTGTTCGACTTTATAAACAGCGCCCATGCCGCCTTGCCCGATCTTGGCAATGACTCTATAGCGATCAGCGATGATCGAACCTTCACTGAATACCTTCGAGTTATCAAGGTCGGCAAGCGGCTCACTACTGGCGAAATCGATCAAACCAGGAACAGCCAGGGTGCTTTCACCATCTGACGGTGGCTTTCGCTCCTTTGGTTTTTCATGTTCACTGTCCATGTATCTAAGGTCGCCTGTGATCTTTCTGCTGTTTAGACCCTACCTCTAAGTATGGCATCGGAAACGGTGCGAAAGCTTTAGCGCCCAGATAGGTCTGGCGCGGCAGTCGCCCGCCAGCTCGAGAAAGAGCGAGAAAAGTTGGCTGGCCGGTTCGGCGGCAAAGACACACAGCCGACCAGATTAAGTTAAACGAGTCGATTAAGAGTGGCTACGAAACTTTCAGCTGTCGCTTGAAAGACGCTGCAGAGTCCAGCTCAGTCTTTTGTAGCGCACTTACTGAACCACTAAAACATGTTCGACGCCACCGTGAA
>CAJCHQ010000021.1 GCA_903970295.1 Bryobacterales bacterium | reverse complement strand
CCGGAGTCCGCAGAGCAAAAATCCATCCGGGCTTCAGCCACTCTGCGGCAGTTATCGGTATTTGCTTTTTACGAGCGCCTGATTCTTGATTCATTGTGCCTACTTTTCGCCGTCAGTATCTGAGCATGCTCAGTGCTTTGTGCTTGTCCTCTGGGTCTACTTCCAAATATGCTTGCAGTTGAGAGAGATTTGAATGCCCTGAAATTTCTTGCACCGTTCGTAGTGGCACGCCGGCCCGACTGAGTGTGGTCAATAAAGTCCGGCGCATGCTGTGAGTTTTAGCCCCTTCCAATTTCAGTGTTTTAAATACTTGGGCTATAATGTTATGCGCCTGTTACGGGTGAAGTGACCTGCTTCTGCTTCGGTTGATGGAAACAACATATCCAGTCATTTCGTCTAGTTTAAAGGCACTACATTTTTGTGGCAAGGGTTAGCACCGGATATGGTGAGGGTTGGCAGTTCCTCTTGGCTAGACAAAATGACTATTTGTCTAGCCAAGTGATAGCACCATTTTTCGATCATCTTCAAGCCTGAGACAGTCCGATAACTACCAGATGCCGCTTGGCGTCCGACTCGCGCTTAAATCGCCCTGCAACGATTCCTTTTAGCCGGCGGCAACTACAACGACCTTTCGATGGAATTGCGCCCGGCAAATTCGAGCACGTCTGCATCCGAAAGATGCGCCTCGAGATTAGTCAATTAACAAGGCGAACTCACACCGCCAACACTCTGCCGACTGTAACCATTCGCCATCGCCGATCACTTAGACCGAATGTCGCCTCAATGCACCAACCCGGCTTGATCAGAGCAGACGCTCCAAGCGGCACTGCTACTGGGCCGAGTTCTTGATAATGACCAGGAGTCTTACCGCAACGCAGAAACCAGAGCCGCCCCGATTTTACTCGGGAGACCATGTATAGCGGCTCAACATTATGGACGTCCGTCCAATTATTCTTTCGGTTTTGCAACCCAACGGAATTCCTGAGTACCGTCTGTGCCTGTGCTCCCCTAAGCAGAATCCCTGTGTCTACGATGCGAAAGTCCAATAACTCCTCGGTCGTTAAATGCTTACGCTCAACCAGCCAACCGATAAATTCATCAATGATTTTGGCCAACAGCGTTTTCAGTTCCGATCGATATCGACTTGCGCGGCTTTCGTTTACCGCTCTCCGCCACGCGCTTTTCTTTGTTCCGAGCAGTTATGGCTGTCATCAAAATTCTCCATAGATCGCAGCACTGATCATGAATCAAGCTCGCCGGCGGGTCAAGATTATCGGTTGGCGGCATACTGGATATGCGCAGCTTGAATCTGCAATGGGCGGCTTAGCTCTAACTTCTAACTTTCCGCTGGCTGCTTGTCCGGCAAAGTCTTCACCTTTTGACCTTCGAGCAAATCGTCTGAGGGACTGATCACCACCTGTTCGGTGCCTTTCAATCCCTGGCGTATTTCGACTTCGTCACCATAGTCTCTGCCGATGGTGACTTTTTGATAATGCACTTTATCGTCTACAACAGTGGCGACAAACTGTCCATTCGGACGCACAACCAGCGTTGTGCCAGGGACGCGGATCCAGGGCGCTTCACGCAAGGTAGTCAGTTTGATTTCAGCGTACATCCCGGGCAATAGCGCATGGTCAGGATTGCTCACATGAATTTCGGTTTGCCTCGTTCTGGTATTGGAATCGAGGGCACCACTGACATTTGTTACTTTGCCGATGAAATTTCTCTCTGGAAACTCCGATGGCATGACAATTGCATCCATGCCCGCTTTCA
>CAJCHQ010000020.1 GCA_903970295.1 Bryobacterales bacterium | reverse complement strand
AACGTAAAGCACAAAAAGTGTTGACTCTAGATAAGCTTGCAACTCGGAGAAATTATGCTGCGAAACAGATTACTGAATATGATCATGTCATCGGTTATGTCATGTGCTTTGCTTGCGCTAGCCGTTGCTTCGATGGTTTGTCCAGCCCAGGCCGCAAAGCTTTCCGCCAGTCGACAAGCACCAATTTTCTCGACAAACTTCACTGACCCGGCCGAACTTCAGAGAGATTGGAATTTGAAGTCGGACGACCGTCACAACATGTGTCGGACACCCGAGAACGCGGAAGCGACGAGTCAGGGATTGAGATTGAAAACGATGATTGCCACCGGTTGCAGCCATGACAACAAATGGTCGACCGGCTCGATTGAAAGCAAGGCTAAATATCGCTACGGCTTCTTCGAAGCGACCATGAAAATTGCCGACATAAAAGGCATGAACAACGCGTTTTGGATGAACACAGCTAATCAACCTGAGACGGGAGACTACTTCGAGATTGACGTTTGCGAATGCCAGTATCCAAGTTATGACCACATCGGTCTGCAGCAATATCCCGCGAAAGAAAACAATGTGCCGTTGACTAACATCAAGCACACGGGCATGGGTTGGGGAGCAAAATTCGTTGACGACTTGTCTTCGTCGTTGCACGATTATGGCGTGCTCTGGAAACCAAACGAGATGATCTTCTCAGTCGACGGCGAGCCGGTTGCGGCAGTGATCACCAACAATGCGGTCAACGCTCCTGCCGATGTGATGTTTTCCAGCGCGCTGATTTATGCGGGCATACCAGAGCATCCAGAGGGTCACGATATGGTGGTTAAGTCGGTGCGGATCTTTGGTCTTTAGTTTGTGAATTGGCGCGCTATTTTGCCTGTTTATTGGCGAGATCTTTGGCAATCCTGGCGAATTATTTGGCACGGCTGGAAACAGTCCTGGGTTGCCCAATAGAGCGATCGGCGCGCCATCTGAATCAAATCCACCGCTCTTGAAAGACGCGCGTCAATATCGCACAATAGAGCTGAGTTTCGAGAATTTACGAGAACAAAAAACTGCTCGTTGGATATGCAAAAGTATCAACCGCCGATCCGAACCTGCAGTTGCAACCGGACGCCCTAGAGAAAGCGGTTTGCAAACGTGTGTTTACTGACAAAATCAGTGGCTCTCGAAGCGACCATGCCACCAAAAGAAGTGGCGCGCGATCTAGGCATATCGATTCCTACTTTATACCGCTGGATTCCGGCGGCTGCATCAGCAGAGCAATAACAAAGTGAATGGTCAAAGTCAGGCAAAGATTATTTGGAAGCAGAGGAGCAGAGGAGCCGATGACTGAATTTAATTGTGGTTGGATAGAGATAAAACGATCATCTCAATATGTGAATCGCATAAGAGCAATAGATATCTTCGTAGACGGAGCCAAAGCTGGCAGTGTAATGAATGGCGAAAGTAAAGTCTTTGAGACACCGCCTGGCCAACACCAGGTACTGGCGAAGATTGATTGGTGCAAAACGCCACCACTCAATGTCAACATTCTTCCCGGAGAGACAACGAGTCTCCTGTGTGGCAGCGAGCTCGCGGGGTGGCAGCTAATACTGACGGTTCTTTATTTGTTCATTCCTAGCAAGTGGATATACTTGAAACGGTCTACCGACAATCCGGGACCTTAATTGACATGGTGCACCCAAGATCCATTAGGACTAGGCACCACCATGAAATAGCTATCAACAGGTCGGCGGGTGTGTGATGACCGATGGCAAGATCAGGTCAGCCCAAAAGCTTCTTAAGACTGGCATGCTGCCGCATGAAGTGGCTAATGATTTGGGAGTTGCTCTGGCAACCCTTTACCGCTGAATTCCAGAAGCAACATCACTGGCTCGATAAGCCGAACTCCGAGAAGGCGACGCAGTGAACAGTCACGTGGCGCGGCGAAGTTACTCTGCAATACTTCTCGCAGAGCCAAAACTATTTTTGAAACCAAAGATTGATCACGCCGAGCTGATCGGGGGTTCCTTCGACGTTCAATTGCACGCTCGCGGCAGATTCAACGATGTTCCAAGTTAGAGTCGTGCAGCACATTCGTTCCGCTTCGACAAACGACAAGAGGGCCGCGGTGCCGGCGATGTCAAACTCGACAGTCAACTTATTGCTGGTCATTCGCACCGATAGCACATGATTCAATAAGTCGTCTATACCAGCGTTAGCTGCAGGACGAACAGAAATGTCGCAAGCCAGGACTGTCAAAGTGTTTTTATCTAAGTCCATAAGACTCTCATTGTCTCACAGATCGAATTTGTGATAAAAGACATCTCTTTGACCGGCTTCAATTGCGTGCGGCTGATTTTTCTTTTGCGAAACTTTTGGTTTACCTGCGTGTACATACATTAAAGCACTGACGCTATCGCCGGTTAAGCCGGGAAGGAGGGAGCTGCAAAATGGACAACAGGCATTATTCGGTTGCCGTCTGCGGTGCATTGACAATATTCATCCAAGCGTGCGTCGCTCAAACCTGCTCATCCTCGCCAGCCTCTACCGGTCAGACTTGTTCTATCACTCTGCCACATCCTTACTCCGCGCCCAGTCACCTTGCCCAGCCGGTGCCCACGGAAGTAGTTCCGACGCCAAGCCCACAGACGAGCCACTTCAAATCGATGCGGGAAGCGATTGATACGCTGCTCGCTCGTGAGTCTGCGCACAAATGGCAAAGAATAGAGTGGCGGACGGATGCTGCGGCTGCATTACGTGACGCACGAGCCGAAAACAAGCCGATTTTTGTCTTTTTCGTCGTGAGACAGCAGGCAGCCTCGCCAAAAAGTTGGGTCGGTGCAAACAACGACATGGGTAAAACATGACTTGGCGGACGCTTGATGCAGGGCAGTTCGCTCTCAGATGAAGCTGTGATACAAACGCTAAATTCTCAGTTTATTCCGCTATATGCCGATGTAGATGTTTATGGATTTCCGGAAGGAATTCCGGGCATCAAGAAATATCGTTCGATGTGGCAGTTCATGGAAAAGCATAAGTGGGGCATAGCCACGAGTGCCGTAGTGGACTCGACCGGAAGCAAAATGCTTGGAGAGTCAGGCAGCGGGTTCTTCTTCGAGTGGAGGACCTCCACCAACTACTACCCAGACAAATTTTTGGCCTATCTGCAAAAGTCGTTAGACTCTGCAGGCATCAATCAACGCCTGTCAAAATGGCACCGGTAAGTCGTGACAATAGTCCTTCGCATATTTCGAAACACAGTGCGCAGTGAGGTGTCGGCGGCAAAGCGCGGTCGCCGCACTGAAGGCAAAGCGTAATACGGTATAATCGGCGTGGAGAGCAATGTTCTGGCAACAAAAAAAGTGAATAGTAGGGAAGAAAGAATGACCCCGGGCGACAAAAAACTGGCTGAATTTTGTCGGTCCGTAAATCATCGAAATCAGATAATAAATCTTGCGATATTATGCGCCGTCGCGGTGGTATCGCTTATCGTTGTCTGCAGCAGTTTTTTCCCGCATCATTGATTCTGCTCGGTCTCTCTATCGATCATTGGCAGAGCACCTGGGGTGCACATCACGTCGAATGGCGGTGGTGGTCAGTTATAAGCCCTCCACCATGGCGTTTTTAATTATGGGGAACACTTTAGTAAATGAATGCTGCTGAAACAACTTTAGTAAATGCCGATAGTGGCGAGTCAATACGAGTGATTCAAAAGCACGACTTGCTGGTTAGAATTTCTCATTGGGCCAATATTCCAGTTTTGGCAGCCCTCATTCTAAGTGGACTGTCTATTTACTGGGCCTCCCCAGTTTTAACGGTCGCAACGCCAGACGGGAAAAAGGATGTTTTGGCTTTCGTAGGCGGATTCTTTCTAAAATATTTTCCAGATAGCGCAGAGAATGAAAGAAACTGGTTCTACAATCACTTCGCGTTTGGAGCTGGAAATTTAGCAGTTGCCTTGAATATTCACTGGCTATGTGCATACCTGTTTATGGTTATCACAGTGGTTTACACAATTGGACTGCTTAGAAGTGGAGCATACAAAGCGCTTCTTCCAAGGACGACAGACGTGCGCGACGGGCTAAAAATGATTTTGTATTATTTGAGAGTCGTGCCGTCCTTTGTGATGAGGAAAACAAACCCTCATCCAGTCGTGAACACCAAATATAATGCGCTGCAGCGAACCGCTTATTTTTCGGTTTCAATATTCTCTTTTATATCGATATTGACTGGCTGGGCTATCCACAAGCCAGCCCAACTAGGGTGGCTACAATGGTTGTTTGGAGGTTATGACCTTTGTCGCCTCTGGCATTTTATTGCGCTCTTGTTTTTTGTCGTCTTCGTAGTTCCGCATGTAGTGCTAGTGGCCTTAGATGGCTTCGACACTTTTAGATCAATGGTGGTAGGGTGGTCCGATAGAGTTAAAGGCTTGGAACATTGAGCGATTCAAAAGACGAACTCGAAACAAACTCTACCGCCAGGGCAGAGGAAGATCCTCATCCGCCATATCGAGAGGAACCTTTGGCGGTCGGAATCCCTGAGCAGCTTAGTAGCGAGGAGCCTATCAACTCGAGTCCAAGTGCGGAGGAAGTGTCTGCCACTGCGCAGCTAAACAAAAGCGAATCCGAAGATGCCGCAACCAGGGAAGCAGAACAATCAAATGCAGAAGTTATAAAGACTCCGCTTTTTATAACCATTAAAGACTGTCTCGTCGAAAAATCGCCCGAAATCATTCTACGGCCACGTAAGAAACTTGATCGAGCAAGTCGACGAGATTTTCTCATTTATGGAGCCGGGATGGCTGCCGCCGTGTCTTCCTTTAACTGGCTTGTGCCTGATGAAGTTAAGGCAAAGCTAGGCATAAAATCGCAGGAAGATCCCTTGAAGGAGAAGTTTCTGAGCGATGTGCTCAAGTTTGATGATGGGGTAAGCCAGGCGTTGTTTTCAAAAAACAGGCCGGTCCCAACTTATACAAAAGCTGAAATGACCGAGGTGCCAAACAATTACGCCGGGCAAACTCCCGATAAAGCCTTTATACCAGACTGGCAGCTTTTGGTTTCCGGCCTAGCCGGTGGTGTTGATAAGCACCTTTCAGCCAGCTACCTGCGCCAGAACTTTGTTCATCACGATCAAATAACGCGCCTCGTTTGCGTCGAGGGCTGGAGCGCTATTAGCCAATGGGGAGGGGTTCGATTTGTGGATTTTATTAAACAGTTTCCGCCCAAAGCAGATACAAAATGGATTCAGCTGAGGTCGGATGTCAACCTGGATGGAAACGGAAATTCCGACCCGTACTTTGTCTCGTTCGATTTAGAATCGGCGTTGCATCCGCAAACGCTGCTTGTCACTCATCATAATGGCGAACCTCTAGAATTAGAACACGGTGCGCCTTTGCGACTTCTAGCTCCGATGAAACTGGGCCTTAAGAACATCAAAGCGATAACGTCAATTGCTTACAGTGCCAGAGAGCCAGATGATTACTGGAACAAGGAAGGTTACTCGTATTATGATGGAATTTGATCGCGGAATAAACTCCAACCTGATACGTCAAACTTATCTCGAGCGCTCAAGTTGTCGCATTTGAGAAAATCTTGTCTCAACGCATCTGAAGCAGCTATAGGACCCTGTTGCCTGGGCAAGGCAAATCAAATATCCACTAAACCCGTCGACAAAAGCCGCCTGGAGGTATGAACGGCCGATCAGATAATATCGCTGAGTCAAGGTGTTGATCTACATTAGTCTATCAAACTGAAGGTCTCCAGTTACTCAGACAAGCATTCCATCTAGTTTGCCATCTGATTCCAGACCATAGAGATCGTCGCAGCCGCCGATGTGTTTTCCATTTATAAAAATCTGCGGAATGGTTTTTCTACCGGAGAGGGAAAGCATTTCTTCCAGCTTAACCGTGTCGTCTTTGACGTTAAATTCCTCGAACGACACGTTTTTGCGCTTGAGCAATGCTTTTGCTTTCTCGCAATACGGACAGTTCGGTCCCGAATAGACGGTTACCTTAGCCATTTAAAGTCTCCTTGAATTTTTTGCCCAGACAATCCGATCTTAGCATCGGGCTTTTACCCGCACCCGTTAGAATCGAAAATGGCAACCAGAATCTCCGAACTCTGAAGGAGCACGTCTGTAAGCCAGTCCGCTCCCTCATAATGTATGATTGAAAAGGCTCACTGGCGAGGCGCAGAATGAAGAAGTCGTCGACCAGCCTAGTTTTCATTTCGATCACGCTCACCATAGTCGCTCTGACAGCTGGGCTCAGCTACAACTTCCCACGCTTTAGAAACCTGAACCTATATTCTGGCGGGCTCGATTCTTATAAAATCTATAATAAGGATCGGGATCAGGTTCGTAATCACGACTACGATCCACGCCGCTATGATTTGAGCATTCCTAGAATTAGTCGATGAGCGATGAGCATGGTACCACTGGTGGTGACTACGAGTATGGTCATTTACCAATTCGACTCATTGCAACATCGCCCCAATGATGATGAGATCTTAATGGTGAATCGGGTGTTGGAAAAGGAGAGGCTGGTACTCTATGATCCGAGCAACATCGCGCCGCAGCGATCTAAACAACAAGTGACGAATGCAGGCTAGCTTTTTTCCGCTCGTGCACAAGGAGATGACATGTCTAACCACTTCACAGGTCTCAATCTTGGACCGCCACTAGGAGATCAGCGTCTGGACTTATGCGACCTCTATGCTTTCCAATCACCCATTGATCCAGCGCGAACAGTGCTCATCCTGAATGCCAATCCGACAGCCGATGCCCTTCACCCGGACGCTATCTACAGATTGGCTATCGACAACAACGGTGATTTGCTCAACGACATCGCCTTCAGTTTTGTTTTTTCTGTGCCGAATGATGGCAAACAGACAGTCAATGTTTTCGTGGCCAAAGGTACTGAGGCTCGCTCGGTCGAAGCTGTCGGAACAAAAGTAATCGCCGACGCAGAGGTTTCCTTCGGCGCAACACCGAACATCATCAATGCAGGCGCCTACAAATTCTTTGCTGGCACACGCAGTGATGCCTTCTTTTTCGATTTCGATGGCATCAAAAATCTCTTCGATACATCCGGTGGCAGAAATTTTACTGCCCCGCATTTGGGAGGAAAATCTCCGTGGACTGGTGTCGACTCGAATACACAAGCCAACGTCTTCTCTATCGTCTTGGAATTGCCCACCAGTGAGCTTGGCGCCAATCCTGATGTCCGAATTTGGGGCCGATGCAGCGTTCGCCAGGACGGGAAGCTTCTTCATGTCGATCGGGCTGGTCATCCCTCGGTCAGCAGTTTCTTCAACACTGATGAGACCAAAGAGGAATACAACGCCAGTGAGCCGGTCAACGATTACAAGCGTTGGCTGGAGCAGTTTATCCACTTACTGGGGCATACAGGCAACTATACAAGGGAAGAAGCGATAGTGGCTATAGACGCAGAGGGCATTCTGCCAGACATGCTCACTTACGATCCTTCGAAACCTGCGGTGTATCCAAATGGTCGCAATTTCAAAGATGACGTGATCAACACACGCCTCGCATTTCTTTCCAAGGGTGACATTCCGCCGACAGGTTTAAGTCCACACACCGACACCCTGACGGAATTTCCATACATTGGCAATCCTCATCCGAAAAAATCCTAGCGCCGCAAAATAGTCATGACTCGGCGCCAGATAAAGCGAGCAATTCTGCTTCGCGCTCACGACTCATTCCTGCTTTTAGACTCGACCCGGTTCGTTCTCTCTGCCACCACTCTAATGTGTCCGCGACCGTTTCGCGCAACGGCCGGAACTTGAGACCAGCAGCGATTGCTCTGCTGTTGTCTCGATACAAAAACCCGCTAGCATCGCTGTTCTCTGGAATCCACAGGGGCAGGTCTGTCCACTGATTTACTGACTGACTTACGAGTTTGTCTGAGGAAACCCACACAAACTCTGCATCGGATCCTGAGACGACCTTGCATTCACTAAGAAAGTGCTCCATCGATAACGAATATTCCGGTCCGATCGCGTTATAAACTCCGCTTGCCGTTTTTTCCGCCATCTCGATTGTCCATTCGGCCAGATCACGCGTATCGATAAATTGAATTTGGCTTTTCGGGTTGCCCGGTGCAAGCACCGCACCACCAGAAGCAATGCGAACAGGCCAGTAGGTGAAACGGTCTGTGGGGTCGTCCGGACCGACAACGAGACCGGGACGAAGGATGAGCGACTTAGGGCCAAACACCGATGAAACCACCTTCTCGCACCCAGCCTTCAACTCTCCATAAGTTTCGTCGGTCATTTCTTCGGCATCGAAATTCCTCGGAACTTCGAGCTCACTATCTTCGGTAATGCCTGGCTTACTTTTATCCTTGTAGACTGCGCCAGTGGAAATGTATATATAGAGACCGCAGGCTGATTGCAAAACCTCCACAGATTTCTGGACAACGCGCGGCACATAGCCGCTCGTGTCAATGACGACGTCCCAAGATCTTCCACGCAAGACATCAACGCTTTTAGTGCGATCACCAATTAGTTTTTCCACTTCCGGAAAAAGGTCTGGATTCTGTCTACCGCGGTTGAATAGGGTTATTTGGTGTCCCCGACTCAACGCTGCCTTGACGATGTGACGTCCAACAAAAATCGTGCCACCAATTACAAGGATATTCACCGTACAAGCCTCCATTGGGTGCATCTAGGGCCTGTTCGCCATCGCTTGCCACTGCGACGGTGAGCATACTACCAGGCTGCGGATTTTCCTGCCGGAAAAATTTTATTGCTGTGTTGCACACGTGTAATGTTCATGACATAAATTACTGTCAGCGGGAATGGCGGAACGGCTAAGCAATTTTTTGAGGACAAACTCCTCACGGACCACGCTTAGCTACTTACTAAATACTCTGGCACTTCTAACTTAACTATCACTGTCCATCGCCGATGGACGGCTGTTGTTACCTGGGGGAAAACATGGTCGACAAAATATTTGAAGGACTACACGATGCTTGGACAGCAACTAAGGATGGTGGTTCAGGTATTGCGCAATCAATAAAGGACACCTACGATCCGAAGGCGGCTGCAGCATCTCTGCGGACAGCGGAGTCATACAATCGTGATTACGATTACGCCCGCATGCATTTCGGCGACCTCACTCTGACCGGCAGCGAGAACTCTGGAACCGCTTCGAACAACGCGCAGACCTCCGACTCCTCGGCTGCCCAAAGTGATGCGGCGACAGTTGCCGCTCCCGCT
>CAJCHQ010000019.1 GCA_903970295.1 Bryobacterales bacterium | reverse complement strand
GAAATCAGTGACCATCAGCCGGTTATCGAGCAACTAGCGATCTAGTGCTTCGCTTAACAGCGAACAAATTTTGATTACGGAATAAATCGAGTTCGCCAGACATTATGTTGCGAAGATCCTGGGAACGAAAATCTGGCTGCAAGTCTGGGAGCCGATAGTCTTGCCGGCAGAATGTAATATCGGACCCGAGACGGTGCCATTTTCTGTAGCAAAAGTTTTAGAGCCCGGTTGGATGATGTCTTGTGCGCTGGATAGAAAAAAAGAGTGGCACCTGGGAGATCATCGAGAGTGGTGCTATTCATCCGTCCTTGCCGTTCAAGTTAGGCTCGGTGGTGATTTGAAAGTGGTGACTAAGAGAAAATCCCTGCCAAAATTGCAAACTTGGATCGACGCTCGTAAGCGTTTTCGACTAAGCCACTGTCAAATCCAGATGGCGCGAGAGCCTCCAAAAAATTTTGGCAGCTTAGCAAATCATGATCAGGGGCCGTGGAAAGAACCATTGGGCAAGTTCATAGAACATCTGTACTTCAAGCGCTTTCAAGAAAGAAGTACAGGACACCGTGCTCACTTTAGAAGACAGCCTGAAACAAGCAAAGGTGAAAAAAGACCAGAAAAAAATCGCCCGATTATCGCGATAGCTTAGCGACCATCGAGAAATCGGCTTGGAAGTGACTAACGGCGGAGAGTTGGCAGAATGTAACCAAGCATGAGTTTTCCGTGGCACACTAGCGCGGGCGAATCGCAAACACTGGAGTTCAAACGCAGCTTGAATGCAGAAGTATTAGAGAAAAAAGCGCGTTTGCTAATGCGGACGGTTAATTGGAGTCGAGGACGCCGGAACGATTTTTGGCCTAGATATGGGCGAAAAACGTCTTTAGGAATGCAAGGATTTTCTCGAGAAGCTGGAACTAATCGTCACCGGACAATGACCCGAACTGCGCTCTTGCTTTCGGCGACCAGCCGGAGAAGTATTTTCCTTCAGCGCTTGTTAAAGTAGGCCGATTCGAGACTGCCACAACGACCCTGCTTTTCTGAAGGCAGTCGTGTTGTACCAGACAAAAACAAGCTTACCTTCTAAGCTTGTCATGGGTTTGACTATTTCAAGGTAGGGGCTTGTAGTTTAAGGAACTCAGTTTGAGTGACTGCATATATTTTGCAGTCTGGGATGCTAGCTTATTATCTGTTTCACATACGAATCCGGCGGCAGTGAGAGAATCATGAGCGGGGAATTTATCGCGCACGTAAAACAGAATCAATTAGGGGAGTGGACTGTTCACGACCTTAACGACCACCTACGCGACGTCGCCAAACTCGCAGCAGAGTTTGCCACTCCATTTGGTAATGATGACTGGGCGCATTTGGCTGGACTCTGGCACGATCTAGGCAAGTACAGCCAGGAATTCCAATCCTATATAAAAACTGCCAGTGGTTACGAGCCAAGTGCGCATCTTGAGAATCAACGGGGCAGGGTAGATCACTCGACGGCTGGTGCCATTCATGCGATGAAGCGCCTTCGGACCGGCAGAGTATTGGCGTACATGATTGCGGGACACCACGCGGGATTGGCCGACTGGGAAAATGCTGACGCGGGACGTTCACAGCTTAGCCAGAGGGTTCAACAAGATGCACTTCTTGATCGTGTGACGGCCATGGCGCCGCCCGCATCGATTCTCGATCAACCAGAACCGACAAGCAAACCACCACATGGTTCTTCTGCCTCTCTGTGGATAAGGTTGCTTTTTTCCTGCCTCGTCGATGCAGACTTTTTAGACACTGAGTCATTCATGGATTCTAAGCGCACATCACAAAGATCCCTATATCCGGATCTGACTCAATTAGCCGGTGCTTTCGATGCTCACCTTGAAAATCTCCGTGCTCAGGCATTGCCCACCAAGGTTAATCAACTGCGAGCTGAAATCCTAGATTGGTGCATCAAGGCGGCAGAGAAGCCCCCTGGTATTTTCTCGCTCACCGCTCCGACTGGCGGAGGCAAAACCCTTTCGTCTGTGGCTTTTGCCTTACACCATGCCCTTAAGCACAACAAGCGCAGGATCATCTATGTCATACCCTATACAAGCATAGTTGAGCAGACAGCTAATGTGTTGCGTGAAATTCTTGGCGACTGCGTACTTGAGCATCACAGCAACTTTGATCCAGAAATCGAAACCGTTCAGAGCAGATTGGCATGTGAGAACTGGGACGTGCCGATTGTCGTGACTACTAATGTGCAATTTTTCGAGTCATTGTTTGCGGCAAGAACAAGCCGGGTGAGGAAGCTGCATAGGCTCGTCAACTCAATTGTGATACTAGACGAGGCCCAGCTCATCCCGTCGGACTTTCTCAAGCCAATCGTACAAGTCTTAGAAGAACTCTCAAAAGCATATCAAGCTACGATCCTACTGAGCACGGCCACGCAACCAGCATTGCAAAACGATGAAAAAAACAGCGGTTTCAAGGGCCTCGAGCAAGTAACTGAGATAATTCCAGATCCATCAACTCTCTACCGACAACTGAAGCGGATCAGCGTTGTGCTGCCAGACGATTTAAACCAGCCGATTCAGCCCGAAAAATTATCAAAGTTGCTTACTCAACATGAAAAGGTTCTGTGCATAGTGAATCGAAGGGATGAATGCAGAACTGCACTCGTTGATGCCACCAGGAACGGTGCATCTTTCTGGCTATATGTGTGGCGAACACAAGTCAGAAGCTATAGCTCGAATCAAACGGTCGATAAAGGAAGCGAGCGTTGTGCGAGTTATAAGTACACAACTTGTAGAAGCAGGCGTTGACTTTGACTTCCCCGTGGTTTACCGGGCACTGTCTGGAATCGATTCGATTGCCCAAGCTGGCGGCCGATGCAATCGAGAAGGACTTGCTGAGAATGGAAACGTGCATGTTTTCGTATCCTGGAAATCTGCTCCACGTGGTCACCTAAGTCATATGGAAGCTGCCTGCCGAGAAGTGTTGCGGCTAAAGCCAGCTGAGGTGCTATGTCCTGAGACATTCAATCTCTACTTCCGGCATTTGTACTGGATGAAGGGGAAAGAGTTAGACAAATTCAATATTCTTGAGGATCTCAAATCCGATCAGCAACTTGGCATTCGGTTTCGAGAAGCCGCGCTGAAATTCAAGATCATCGACGAGGCTAGCCAGCGCACTGTATTCGTGCGCTATGGAGCAGGCGCAAAACTCATAGAGATACTCGGACGCACCGGACCTAGTCGTTGGTTGCTTCGAAAGCTGCAGAGATTCTGCGTGTCAATTCCATACTACAGATTTAAGGACCTTGTAACTGAGGGGGACATCATAGAAGTGAAGCAGGGATTCTTTGCCCAAGCATATGATGGTCTTTACCACCCAGAGACTGGCTTCCTTGGAGACCAAGCTGCATTTGCAGATCCTGATAGCCTCATCATTTGACTAAGGAGCCGCCATGAGTGTAAACAACAAAACTACAATTCGACTGCGAGTGTGGGGAGACTACGCTTGCTTTACACGTCCAGAAATGAAGGTGGAGCGAGTGTCATATGAAGTTATGACCCCCTCAGCTGCGCGTAATATACTTCAAGCAATCCTCTGGAAACCCGCCATGGATTGGC
>CAJCHQ010000018.1 GCA_903970295.1 Bryobacterales bacterium | reverse complement strand
GTCTTCGACAATGGTGCTTTCTCGGAGTTCTCCACCTTTAGCATCTCCGATTGGATCGCTCACACACCAAAAGAAGTCCTCGCTAAAAATTTCAACACTACCGTTGATACTTTCAGCAACTTTCCCAAAAAGGAAGTTTACATCGCCACTGGTGCCGTACCACCGGCGATACCATCCGACGCGCCCTGGCGTTCGCAAATGACGCCACCGCTCACGCACAAATATAGCCTCGGCGCTCAAAAAGGTCTGTCATTCAAGGGTGGTACTTTTCAAATGGTATCGCAAAAAGAATTTCCGATTTCCACAACCATGACCGGCGCCATTCAAACTCTACAACCCGATGCTTTGCGGGAAATGCACTGGCATCCCAATGCAAACGAATGGCAATACTACATTTCCGGGCATGCCAGACTGACTGTGTTCGGGTCGAACGGTCGAGTTCGCACTGAGGAGATGAGCCCGGGCGATGTCGGTTATGTGCCGCAAGGCTTCGGGCACTATATCGAAAACGCCTCCGTGACTGAGGACTGTCAGACTTTAATCGTCTTAGACAGCGGCAACTACCAGGAACTGTCACTGGCAGCCTGGTTTAAGGCTCAGCCCATGAATGTTTTGGAGGCGAATTTCGGTCAACCGCGTTCGATTTTGGAAAAATTAAAGTCCGCGGATACTTTCATTGCCGCGCCACCCTCGCAACCTAAATGATATTGTTGTTGTGAGACTAAGGGAGGTCGGTAATGTCAAAACCAGACGAGGGCAAGCCTCCCGAGCTAAAAAGTGATTCGGCACCAACGGATTCAGAGGGTTCTTCAAGCCAGGAGTCGTCTGTTACCAATTCGCCTGCTCCGAGCTTGCCTGCCGCCGAGACCTGGGATCCCGTCAATGTTATTAATAAGGCCGGGAAAAAAGACAAGTTTTCCCAAAAAGATTACCATCACCCGGCCGCCGGCTGGGGCGCTGCCGTCAGCGTTACGCGTGTCTTAGTCGAGCAGAAAGAGCTGATTGATGGTGCCCGCGCCATCATCCATATGAATCATGAGAACTCAGGGTTCGACTGTCCCGGTTGCGCCTGGCCCGACGATCGCCACGGTTTACGTCTGGATATCTGTGAAAACGGCATCAAGCACGTCACCTGGGAGATGACCAAAAAACGCACCGATCGCCAATTCTTTGCCGCCAACAAAGTTTCCGATCTGATGCAATGGAGTGATTTCGCCCTGGAAAATCAGGGTCGCTTGACCGAACCAATGTCGTACAACGCGTCCACTGATTGTTACGAGCCTATCTCCTGGTCGGATGCCTTTGCCCTGATTGGCAAACATTTGCGAGCATTGCCGAGCCCGAACCAGGCTTCTTTTTATACGTCAGGAAGGCTCTCTAATGAAGGCACGTTCTTATATCAATTGTTTGCCCGTGAATTCGGCACCAACAATTTACCCGACTGCTCGAATATGTGCCATGAAGCCAGTGGCAGAGCCCTAACTGCCTCTCTTGGCACAGGTAAAGGAACAGTCGATCTGATCGACTGGCAAAATGCCGATGCCATTTTCGTCCTTGGTGTGAACGCGGCCACAAATGCTCCGCGCATGCTGTCAGCACTGACCGAAGGCGTCAAGCACAGGGGTATGAAAATCGTTCACATCAATCCACTTGTAGAGGTGGCCGCGACGAGATCGATTGTGCCCCACGATTTTCTCGATATGGCTCTTTTCCGGGCTACGCCACTCAGTACACTCAATCTCCAGCCTCGGATCGGCGGCGACATGGCAATCATGCGAGGCATCGGCAAGTATCTCTTGGAAGAGGCTAAATCAGATCCGTCAGCTATCGACGCCGCATTCATTGCCAAATACACTGCTGGATTCGAAGAATACAAAGCGGCTTGCGAAGCGACCTCATGGTCTGACATTGAACATCAATCCGGATTGTCGAAAGAGCAAATTCTTGCCGCTGCCCAGATTTATCGCCAGGCCAAATCGGCAATCATCAGCTGGTGTCTGGGTGTCAGCCAACAAGAATTTGCGGTCGATACGATCCGTGAAATCACTAATGTCTTATTGCTGCGCGGAAATATCGGCCGAGAAGGAGCAGGTCCTTGTCCGATTCGCGGGCACAGCAATGTTCAGGGCAATCGCACTTGTGGTATCGCGCATCGACCGCAAGAAAAATGGTTGGCTAAAATGGACGCAGCCTGTCAAATTGTTTCTCCTCGCGAACCCGGTTTGGATACCGTGCGGACGATCCAGGCGATGCAGCGCGGTTTAGTTAAAGTCTTCCTGGGGATGGGCGGCAATTTTGCGTCGGCAACGCCGGATACCAATCTTACTTTCTCTGCTTTGCGCCGCTGCGATCTGACTATCCATGTCAGCACCAAGCTTAATCGCAGCCATCTTGTGCATGGCAAAGAAGCATTGATTCTTCCCTGTCTGGGGCGGACCGAAAAAGACATGCAAGCTACCGGGCTGCAACAAGTAACGGTGGAAGATTCGATGAGCATGGTCCATCTTTCGGTCGGCATGAATGAGCCGGCGTCACCTCAACTTCTGTCGGAGCTGGCGATTATCGCTGGCATTGCCATGGCTACGTTGCCCGACACACGCACTCCCTGGAAAGAATATGTGGGCAACTACGATCTGGTCCGAGACAAAATGTCAGAAGCCATAGCCGGGTTCGAAGATTTCAATACCCGCGTGCGCGAACCACTAGGATTCAGGCTCAAGCAGGCGGCTCGCGAGCTTTCGTTCCTGACGCCCAGCGAGCGAGCTAATTTCGCTGCGGCTAAGTTATCGAATATCGTGCCGCCCAAGGGCAAGCTGATGATGAGCACGATGAGATCGCACGATCAGTTCAATACCAGTGTGTATTCCGACAACGACCGATATCGTGGCGTGAAAAATTTGCGCACTCTGCTTTTCATGAACGAAGAGGATATGCGCGAACGGGGTTTAGAAGAATTTGCTTTGATCGACATAACGAGTTTTGCCAAAGATGGGTCGACGCGCAGTGTGAAAGGCTTTCGAGCAGTGCGTTATAACATTCCCAAAGGCAGTTCGTCGGGTTATATGCCTGAGCTGAATATTCTTTGTCCGATCAATGATTTCAGCGTTCAGAGCGACCAACCGATGATGAAGCAAGTTCTGGTCGAAGTTGTTCGTAGTTCATTAACAGCGAATGGCAATGGTGATGGTACGACTGTCAACACCACTACCGGTAATGACGCCACCGGTAATGGTGCTACCGGCGTTGCTACCGGCAACGGTGCCTCATGAAAAAGGTCGATCAGGGCAAGAGTATTCTCGAATTTCAAGCCGATCGCGTCAATGGTATGATTGCTACTCATCTTGTCGATACACTCTCGGTCGAAGAGCCTCTCGAAATTCGCATCGTCACTGACTCGAATGGAGACAGTCACGAACAATCGGTGGCTGTGACGATGCGCACACCGGGCGAAGATCGCGAGCTGGCTGCGGGTTTTCTTTTTACAGAAGGCATTATTTCCAGTCCCAGCGATCTCTGTCGAATTGAGGTCGATCAGTGCAATGTCGTTAACGCATACCTGACTAGCGGCGTGTTTGTCGACCCCTCGATTCTGGAGCGCCACTCCTTCATGGCTTCTAGCTGTGGTATTTGTGGAAAGAAATCGATTGCGGCTGTGCGTGTGCGCAGTCACCATCAGACGATAGCCGGTCTGCCGCTGATCGATCCGGCGATAATCCACAGCCTGCCAGACTTACTGCGCTCGAGTCAAGCTGCATTCGCTTCTACTGGCGGCATTCACGCATCCGGTCTGTTCGACAGCCAAGGCAAACTGGTCGCCCTGCGCGAGGATGTCGGTCGGCACAATGCTCTGGACAAATTGATCGGTTCTGAATTTCTAGCCGATCGATTGCCCTTGAATCAATCGATTTTATTAGTCAGCGGTCGCGCTAGTTTTGAACTCGTGCAGAAAGCCTCCCATGCCGGCATTCCAATACTTGCTGCAATTGGCGCGCCATCCAGTCTCGCTGTTCAATTAGCGGAGGAATGCGGCATGACACTTTTAGGCTTTGTCCGCGATCGACGTTTCAATATTTACGCAGGCTCTGAACGCATGCTTGCCGCTAATTTGGAGAATTTTGTCACCACGAAAGCGACGAGATAATCAAGGCTGCTCGGCGTCAATCGAATCGAGAACAAGTCGAGAAACAGTTTTTAGCACCGAGAATACACCTTTGCCTTCGACTGCGATCGACTCGAAGGCTGGCACGTTGTATGCAGAGTTGAGAGCGTTCTGCATGTCTTCGACAGGCAATGTATTGGCTAAATCGCGTTTGTTGAATTGCAATACCCAGGGCAAGTTTTTCAATTCCAGATCATAGGTTTTTAGGTTCTCGATCATATTCAGCAAAGATTCTATGTTCGCTTCTGCCCGATCGCGACTGGAATCGGCGACGAAAACAATGCCATCGACACCCTGCAGGATCATCTGGCGACTGCGGTTGTATTGCACTTGACCGGGCACCGTGTAGAGCGTCATTTTCAACCGGTAATCTTTTTTTGTGGCCAGATCTAGAGGGAGAAAATCGAAGTAGATTGTTCGTTCAGTTTCGGTCGACATATGGATGAAATCGCCGCGTTCTTTAGGTGAAATGTAGCTGTGAAGAAATTGCAGATTGGTTGTCTTGCCCCCCAACGCCGGTCCATAATAAATAATTTTTACCGTCAGCTCCCGTTTTGCTAAATTCAGAACTGGCATGAACTACCTCAATCTAGCCGGACAACGGATTTACTTTTTCAGCGATAGTAATCATATCTTCCAACGTTCTGCAATCAGATGGGATGCTGGCGATGCCAGCGCGGAATTGCGTACGAGCACGTTCCCACTGGTCGGAGATGGAAATTTCTGCGCAAATTTCAGCCAATATTTCGGCAAAGCGTTTAGCGTTTTCTTTCACGGCAAATGGCAGGACGACAGCATAATTGAAGGTTCCATAATGGCTGACAACGTCGTACTTTCGCTTGGTCTTGAAAACTTTTTCTCGCATCTCGGCTATCGCTTGCGATCTAACCGGAATAAATTGAGTCTGCTCGCCGTTCTGGATCTGATTGTACTTGTCACAGAACCCAAATATTATCAAAGAAAATGGCACTTCGAAACTTTCATATCGGAAATATTCCTGTTCGAGTGAGTAAAGCATCGCAGCATAAGTGTGGAGTCCAGTGTCTGCCCGGCACATGCTGTTTTTGAGAGCCTGGACGACGGACCAATCGATCTTGCTGATCAGCGGTTGCTTCGGGGCTGCTGGTTGCTGCTCGAAACGGATCAAATGGCAGCTGACTAAGTTGAACAAGGCGGGCACCCACTCGGTCTTTTTCGCTGATAGGGTACGCTCGATATCGGCCCAGGTACTTGTGCCATTGATCTTGTGATAGATATCTTCTTGCAACCCCATATCGCATTCGACTCCGTGGTTCAGATCATCAGCTACTTCCGTCAGCGATTGGACCTGGCGTACTTTGATTGGATATGCCTGGTGAGTCAGACCGCGGTCTTTTAAGAAAACCGAGTGGTCGACGAAAGCCGTGCCTTCCATCATCAGTCCGGTCAGACCGCGAGTAACTGTGACGACTACGTTGTTGACGGGTTCGTCGTAGAAGGCGAAATCTCCATCCTGCCAGACGAACAGCTGAATCAACGCTTCGTTTCCTTCGGCACCGCGCAAGACTGCGTGCACAGGCTTACCGCTGACGAAGAGAACGATGGCAGTATCATTGGCGGAAGTAATCTCCAGCTTGCCCGTCATCTGCCCCATGCTGATCGATTGCAGCAAATTGGTGATCTGAATATTTTTCAGGTCGCCAACCAGCGATCCTTTTCGCGGTTTGATCACCGGTTCTTGATTGTTGAGAGGGCCATCGGGCGTGGCACCTGGTCGCGCCTTGATTTGCAAATTGGGATGGGAATTGCCAATTAGCCCATGTATGTAACTGGAATCTGGTGTGACATAGCTCCATTCCATTTTGGAACCAAAGCCGTCATCCACGTAAAGCATCCAGGACCAACTGCCCTTGCTGACTTCGCGGCTGACAGTAAGGATCAGGGTTTCCACTTCATTGCCGAACGGCAGCTCGACCGTTGAGCCGGCATTGGCATTGACCTTCTGGCGCATCTCCTCGAGGGTGCGCAGGCTGGGCATACCGACATGCCTGTCAAGCTTGATGTGGCGAGGCGGCGACCTGAAATTATGCATTATCAGCAGACTCTTCCTTTCTCACCTAAATTTATACCCGCTCCGGCGGTCACCCGAGGGCTCGAATATGGTCTTTTTAGCGATCAGCCCGGCCTCACCGGTGATTTTCTCCACTCGGTTGGTTCCCTCGCTTGGCAGCCTGCTGCACTTACAGATCCGTAACACATAAATGTTTTGCAAACGTGCATTAGAAGTGTCTCCAACATAGATTTGAGTCTGTAAACTGTCAGTTTCTATCGACTTCTTGGTTTCAGCAAGCTTGGTTAACTGTATTTTGAAAAGCGAAATAGTTCATGCGCGTTTTGCCGCACTGCAGCGATCGACCAGACAACCAGCACGGTTTTTACGACTGTCACTTATTCTTCTCTGGGCGTTTGCGTTGTGGCACGCAATTTTGCCTGCTGAGGCGAATGTCAGTCTGGCGCCGGTTTTCACTGATGGAATGGTTTTACAGCGTGAGGCAAAAGTATCAATTTGGGGAACAGCGTTGCCCAACGAAAAAGTATCAGTGGAATTTGCCGACCAGCACAAATCAGCTGTGGCCAATGCCAAGGGTGAGTGGATAATCAGTCTCGACCCCTTGTCTCTGGGCTCGCCCCACAATTTGACTGTTTCTAGCGACAACAAAGTGGTCGTCAAAAATGTGCAAGTGGGTGATGTTTGGCTCTGTTCGGGTCAATCGAATATGCTCATGTCCATCGCCGAATCTGACGCTAGTGCCGATGATTTGTCGCAGCCGGACAAAGTCGGGCTGTCGATGTACGTTGCCGCTTGCATTCAGAAGACAGCCGCAAAAGTGACAACCTTGCCCAGGAAGTGGCTGGTTCCCAATGCCACTACGGTCGGTCAGTTTCCGGCGATACCATTTCTGCTCGGGCGCTCCCTGGCCCTGAAAGAGAAGGTGCCGGTTGGTATCATTTGCACGGCTTGCAGTGGTGCCGGTATCGAAAGTTTTTTGCCGCCGGAAGCTGTGGCGCGTCTGCCCGAAATAAAACCGAATGCCTTGTCACATACACCGGTTGGTATTAACTTTACGAATTTGATTCAGCCATACCTGAACATGAGCATGCGGGGAATCGTCTGGTATCAGGGTGAATCGAATTTTTTAAACTCGTCGGATTATAAAACTATGTTTCCGATGTTCATTTCGGATGTGAGAAAACGATGTGGCAATCCGAATCTCCCTTTTTATTTCGTGCAATTGCCTAATTTCGGATATCGCCACCATCACCCGGAGGATTCGTACTTCGCCGAGTTTCGTGTGGCTCAAACTGCTGCTCTCACCTTGCCCAATGTCTACATGATTGTGTCGATGAATCCGGTCAAAAATCCTTCGCTACATCCAAAGGAAAAGCGACAAATAGCCCTTCGTGTGGCCGAGACAATTGAAAAAAGCAACGAGGAACCGAACGGTTGGCACGCGCCACGAGCGATCAAACATACCGTTAAGGAAAACACCATGACTGTCACTTTTGCAGGTGATGGGGAAGGTTTGACGATCGGCGACGGCAAAGATGTAGCGCGCGGTTTTCAGATTGCCGGAAAAGACAAAAAGTTTTTCTGGGCGGATGCTCAGTTGCAAGGCCGCTCGGTGCTTCTCAGTAGTCCCGACGTGGCCGTGCCGGCCGCCGCACGTTACGCTTGGGCAGATAATCCTGATAGCAATGTCTTTCTGGACGGACAAGCACTGGCGCCGTTCAGAACAGACAATTGGGAGACCAAACCGACTTTGAATGAGTCTGCGTGGCCCTTCTAGGAGTCTCTTATTGGTTCAAACGGCTTTTACGTGTCGGCAACTTTCGTGGCTTAAGTATCAGCATCGACATCGGATGCACTGACATGGTGTTGATCGCTCTGGCAATCCTCCTGCTTCTGGAGCCCAGTTGCATGGCTTTGACAGGACCCACCTCGAGCCCGAATAAACAGCCGGGTGAGGTCAAAGAAAGAGAGCCGTTACCTGACTCTGAAGATTCTGTGTCGAGAGGTCGACATGCATTTGCACAGCTGAGAGATTTGAAGCAGCGATTGAAGCAAGCCAAATATCCGCGCATCGGACAAGCGTGGTCCCCTGCCGATAATATCCAGGAAAATAGTGAGGAAACGATCGCTCGCCACGATTTATATTTCAGCAGCGTGGAGAGTTACGGGTTGCGTTGGCTGCCTACCGTTCGTGGACAATCCAGCATACTCGATCCGACTAGTATCGAAGAGGCGAAAGCCAAACGTGACCGTCTTCTTCATAATAATCCAAACATGGTGATGCTCGCTGAAATTCGCTATCACGATGGTCAAAGCAATTTGTTTCCACCTAAAAGTCCTTTTTGGCAACATAACGGGAGGAAGCGTGTGTCTAATGAGGCCTATCCGCAATTTAAGATGTTCGATTACACCAATCCTCAATTCCGGGATCATGTCGGCGCTCAAGCCCGAGCGGTTCTCGCCTCCGGCGCCGTTGACGGTGTCATGCTGGACTGGTGGCATGACGGTCTTACCAATCACGAGGCTGACGAGCAAGCTAAGTTGGCACTGCTGAAAAAGGTACGCGCCGCTGTCGGGCCCGATGCTCTGATTATGATCAACTCCAATGAATATAGAATGCCAAAAGCTATGACTAAGCTCGTCAATGGCTATTACATGGAGAGTTCCAGAACAGGCACATTAGGCTCGGCTGAAGAAATAAAAGACGAGTGGAAACAGATTGAAGACACTTTGAATTATTCCGAGAAGCACGGCCGATCGCCGCATCTCAACATGGTTGAAACCTGGTGGAAAAAAGGCGCTAGTCTCGAGCGCGGCGAGCTGGATAAGATGCGCGCTACGACTACTTTTGTGATGACGCACTCCGCTGGTTTTGCTCTCTTCGGCGATCCCGATAATAACGGCACAACCCAAGATCACGAGCACGACTGGTATGCCTTTTGGAATGCCAATGTGGGGCGGCCCTTAGGACGTGGTGATCTCTCTGACGTTGGCTCCTGGAGGCGTGAATTTCAAAATGGGACCGTGATCAGTAATGCTCTTAGCGATCAACCGATCAGCGTTTCTTTTCCTCAAGATAGAATACGCGCATCCGACGACAAAGTAATCACGGCTGGACAGAAATGCACTGTTAACGCTCGCGATGGCGAGATCTTTTTGAAGGCAGATCTCGCCCCGAATCATGAGGCACAAAGCGCTGGACCGCCGGGCGGAAGTAGTCTCAAGCATGGCAACCGGATGGAGTGAAGTGCGTCACGCGGATGGCGATCGGTGTAAAATCCAGGCATAATGCCTCAAGCTCTATTTGCATAAACCAGTGAATATGCCACCGCCAGATTCAACAACCAGCCGCGCGTGCGCGCAGTGTCTCGCCGAGGGCATCAAGGCAAGCAATATTTGTCCGCATTCGCTTGTTTTTGGTGCCGACCCTTTGCTTCAAACGACTGTCGCCAATTGCTATAAAGTCTCGTCCGTGATTGGCATGGGTGGCTGGAGTACGGTTTATCGAGCGCATGATAATAGTATCAATCGAGCGGTAGCGATAAAAATTTTGCACCCGCATCTATGTATCGATCAAGCCAACACTGATCGCTCCCGACGCGAATCCGAGGCCATGGCTAAGCTCAATCATCGTCTGGTGGTCGGAGCATTTTAGTAAGGGATTTGGGCTAATAGGCGTACTCGAGACCACCTCTTGACATTCCAAAGCTTAAAACATCAAGGTTGCGAAATGGTTGCCGTGCCGACCCATGCACAAGTCCGCGTGTCAGACAGATTGCAAGCGCATGTAAAAGCCCATCTACGAGCCATTTCAGCAGCCCTGGCACAATTGCACGCGCGCTCTTGGCATCGACTCGTGACCCAATTTATGCCCTAGCCCCAGCCCCCAATCTCACCGATATCGGTTAGATTAGGGGCAAGGGCGTGCGCCCGCTGATTATTTCAGGCGCACAAACCGGCGCTGGCAGACGAATAGCTGTCTTGCCGGTCTGGATAGCAGAGGACGACCATTTTTGTTTTGGCGCTTTCAGCACGTTCGAGAGTAACCTCGACAAATTGTTTCACGTCCCCAGATTTGCAACCCAGTAACTTGGATTGCCCCACTTGGACCACGACATAATTGGCCGCGGTCAGCTCCCCTTTGCAGAACTCAATCGTGTCCTGCATTGGCGCCGCCAATGAGAATTTCGCTTCAATAGACTGAGCAAAGCTGGTGGAGTTCATATTACATTTCCTCGGCCGCGTGGTGCAAGTGAGCTCTGGGCTGTGTCTTGGACAATACAGCAGTTGGCGGCGTCAAATGTTTCAAATTCGTTTAAACCAGGCCATATTGTGGCGCGAAACGCGCCCTTGAGGACATTCCGTAGGTGTGGCTGTGTTGCAGATGAGCTTGGTTGCAGTTAGTTATCGCCTGAGTGCTGGCGCAAAGCAACTAGGTTGCTCCTGGAACCTGAAACCAGAAACTGGCGCCCTTGTCGAGGGTAGAGTCCACGTCGATTTTGCCGCCATGTGCCTCAACAATGGCTTTACAGATGGCTAGTCCGAGACCGTTCGACGGCTCGTTTTTCTTAAGTGAAGTTTCGACTTGGTAGAACCGATCCAAAATCGATTGCCTATGTTCTTCTGAAATTCCTGGTCCGGAGTCCGTGATTCTAAACTCGACAAAGTGTTTGGCCGGCAGTTTGCGGGTTTGTTCTGGTGGCGCTGTAGTGCAAGCAAATTGAGCGCAAGCAGATCTACGTGCTGATAACCCAGAAGTTTGCGTGTCGTTGGACTGACCGCCATGAATCGATAGTCGGCGTCCAGAGACCAGAAGGCACCCAACGTCGATTCAGCAATCGTTTTTTCGCGCTCTGTCAAAGCATTAGAGTGGCGTTGCTACGACGCAGCTGGCGAAGCAAAAACATAGCGCTTGCGCTTGACAGTACTAGCAGCATCAAAAAAAACAACCTGGCAATCGGCAATAAAGCGGCGGAGCAAGGTTCGTCAAGCAGAATCCAGATGAATAGCAGCATGTTGATTAATAACAGGGCAATGAAATAGATCAGCGGTGCTGCGCTTTTGAAGTTGCTAACAAGCTCTTGTTTTGAAGCTGCAGCCGATGACTTTACTGGTTCGGCAATCAGCTTTTCAAGGGCGTCTCGATCCTTGCGCACGAGCGTGGCCGGTGTCAGATCATTTCCTGCTTGTGCCTGCAGGGCCGCCTTACGAAGTCGCGCCAGATACCAACTACGCAGCCTTTCATCAGCATCTGTTTGGAGGAGGGGCTTATCCATGCTGCCATTCTAAGGACGTTTACACACAATTGAAAGAGGAGTTCGAATACTTGCCGAGGCCTATCGTGAATGGCTGATGATGCGGGGCCATCGGTAGATCAAATTAGTTATCCTTTTCGTCCGGCTTGTCTCCCTTATCTGGTTTATCACCTTTATCTGGTTCGTCACCTTTATCTGACTGGTCACCATGCTTGCCAGAATTGACCGTCGAACCTACATGCGTGTGATTTTTGACTGGGAAATTTGCGGCGGACGAAGACGCGTCTCTGGTCGGAGTCTTGTTCGGAGTTTTGTTCGGAGGTGCGCTGTGATTCGAAGAAGCGCTCCTATTAGCCGTGTCGTTTTCGAAGGACGAGTTGGTGCTTGCGGGTTGAGCGTTGGTGCTTGGGGGTTGAGCGTTGGTGCTTGCAGGTTGAGCGTTGGTGCTTGCGGGTTGAATGGCAGTAATTCCGGGCGCCTGGGACTTGTTATTAGCTGGTTGTTTATTTGCATCGTTTTTTGATGAAAGGCAATTGATTATGGTCTTGTGCCCGAAGATGACGTCTTGATCCATCTTGTTTTTAGGAAGAGAATCAAATGTTATTTCGAAGTGATATCGATCAGGAGGCAACTGAAAGTGCTCGCTATGAAAAACCGATTCGTTGCCTTTGTTGTTGAAGGCATGAATTTCAACCGAGTCGTAATTTGGCGGACCGTCTACCTCGACTTCTCCGACGTAACACACCGAGTAGAGGAAGATGGCGCCGGTGACCAGAGTTGTGACAATTGGAACAATCGCTTGACCAAATATGTTGATTTTTTCGTGCGTTTGCAGCTTTGCTTTTGCAGCCGTCGCTTCTGCACTGGCCTGCGCTGCAGCTGCGTCTTCGCGAGATCGAGCGGCGGAGGTTTCTGGCGCAGCCGCGTTTGATGGCTCCTGTGCTTTTTCCTTCTTGGATGAGGTTTGGTCTTCTTGCATCTCGGAACTACTTACATACCTGCCGACCTGCCTTCATACAACTTCGAAGTCAGGGAAGCTGATAATTGAGATTCTACATTACGCCAAGAGGACGATAAAGGTAAAAGCCTTCCCTATTTCGTATCGTTCAATCTGTGCAGTCAGCTTGTTGATAATGGAACAAAGCGACGGGTGCCGGAATTGTTGAGCGTTGAAGCGTATAATTCAGCGATCGCGAGTTTCGGCAGAGGATAATCGATGCAACTTACTAGTTTCACTAAACAAATCCGGCTGTTTTCCGTTTGGTTGCCCTTTTTTGTTTCCCTCCTGGTTTCGATCCCGGTCTCGGTTTTAACAACGCAGTCGGAGGCGATCGCAAAATATGCTCGTGTCGATACGGAAGAGGTGCCCGTCCAACGATTACTCACTAATTTAGAAAGCAAGGCTCACGCCTCAAGCCTGTCAGACCAGGATGCCGCCGCTCTCGAGTACCAGATCGGACGCTTACATTCAATGGCTTACGCTCAAAAGACTGAGGTGGCTCGGGTGCGAAAGTCTGGACCAGGCGTAACGGAGCCGTCAGATCTCATGCCGTTTTATGGATTCGGACCTGCTGCACAGCATCAATTTAATGTGAGCGCAACTACCGATCAGGCTGCAGAAAAATCGGCTGCTGACCATCTTAATCAGGCGATCGAGCATTTGCACAAGTCACTCTCCCTCGATTCAAATTCTCTTGCCGCAAAATTATGTTTTGCCTGGTGTCTCGATCAGCGCGGAGATAAAACGCAGGCTCTGGCAAATTACCGCGAAGTGTTTCGTGAGGCTTGGCAGTCTGAATCTCAGGCGGATGGAGGTTTGCGAGGCAGCTCGATTGCGGCAGAAACAGCAAGTTATCTGATCGCATTGTTGGATCCGGCCAAAGACGCAGCTGAAGTTGCTGATATCCAGCAGAAGTCTTCACATCTGCAAACTGTTTTTCGGGCGATGACGCCGATAGTTATTCCCCTGATACCAAATATGCCACCATCATCGATCATGGGGGCCAAACGAATCAATTTCGATCTTGACGGAAATGGCTTGCGCTCTTATAGCCTCTGGCCACGAAACGGTAAAGCTGCATGGTTGGTTTACGATGCCGGGAACCGAGGCGAAATTAGATCAGGATTACAATTGTTTGGAGACAAAACATTCTGGGTCTTCTGGAAAGACGGTTACGAGGCTCTATCGGCCCTCGATAACGATCACGATGGAAAGGTTGATGGCGCCGAACTAAATCATCTTGCTCTGTGGCAAGATCTCAACCAAGATGGACGAAGCCAAGCCGGCGAAGTTCAATCCCTTGCTCGCTATGGCATCAAATCGCTGTCGTGTGCGAGCGCAGTCGATGCAAACGGTATGCCATTCAGTAGGAATGGAGTGATTTTCGAAGATGGTTCTATGGCTGATTCTTACGATTGGATTTTGCGCGGAGAATAGACGCATCACTTATATGCAGCACGTTCATCATATTCATCACGTTCGGCACGTTCATATTAGTTCTTAGGTCCATCGTTACGAAAAGGCGATGCCGGAAGGTCGCTCCCGTTGAAAAGATTACAATTGGGTGAATTGTCCCAGCCATAGCGTACATACAAGGGTTCGCGAACGGAGAGACTGCTGACCACAACTTTTTCACCCTCAATGACGGCATTAGCTTTGACAAAATTGCGATCGGGTCCGCTGATTTCAAAACCGCTAACCTGTCCGCTCGGTTTCGATTTCAAGTTTTCTGCGTGTTTGAAAGTACAAACTAAGTTGTTTCCTCGCAGATCAAGATGGTCGAAAATCGGGCCCGAAGCCTCGACATCTTCCTTGTAGGCAGTACTTAATGCTGCCAGCGCAAAACGTGCGCCGACAGGTTGCTTGTTTTTCGGATGTATATCGTTCGGGTTTCCGACGTCGATGGTTGTGACCATCGCCGTTTCCGGAACGTGCAATGTCTCAAGCTGTGCTTCACGAATCAGGGGCCAGCTGTTGGGGGGTGCCTTGGCGTAATTCGGCAACTGTGCGAACAAAAATGGAAAACTTCCGATATGCCAGTGTTCGCGCCAATCGGCGATCAATGCTGGAAACAATTTGCGATAGGTGATTGGATCGTAAGCGTTGGACTCGCCCTGGTACCAGATCACTCCCCGTATCGTCATTGGCGTCAGCGGTTTGATCATGGCGTTGTATAAGCTTGACGGGACCGATTGAATGTCTTTTGGCAGTGCAGGTCTTGGCGGCATCTTCCGCCCGGTATTTCCTGCCCGGGTGCACGCGTTGATCCAATCAAGACTCTTGTGTTGATAATCGTCGATGTTTGTCTTAAGCGTCTCTTCGGCTGACCACGGCTTCACCCAATATTTTGCCGCGAAATTGAGATTTGACGATAGGGACTCAGGGCTCATCCAAGCTTGAGCAGTGGTGCCGCCCCAGCCGGATTCGATGATGCCAATCGGCACACCGAGTTTCTTTTGCAAATCATGAGCAAAGTAATATCCGATCGCCGAGAACGATTTGCGTGCCTTGGAAGTACTTTCTGACCAATTGCCAATAACATAATCTAGCGGTCGATTTGAAGCATTGAGCGCAACCACGAAAAGCCGAATGTTCGGATTGTCCGGTTCACTTATCGCTGGCATACAGTTCAGACTCTTGTCCAATTGAAAGGTCATGTTAGATTGTCCGCTGCAGATCCAAACTTCGCCGACGGCCACATTTTTGAAAAGAAGCTGATTTTCTCCTTGAATCGAGAGGTCAGATACCGTTCCAGCTTTTAGCTTGCCGAGATGAATGCTCCAACGCCCGTCAGATTGGGCGATTCCATGAAATTGTTTGCCGGCAAAACTGACTGTGATTTTTTCTTCTGGTTTTGCGGAACCCCAGATAGCCGGGTCGGAGTCGGCTTGTAAAACCATGTTGTCACCAACAGGTGTGGCGACACCGACCGCGCAGTGCCCTTGGGCACTCCAGAAGGTGGCGCAAAGACTGGCGCAGATACTAGATAAAATAGCCAGACGGAGAATGTTCAAGATGTCGCGAGGTCTTTGAAAGAGCATTGAAGTTGATGCGACAACCAATATACATGCAGTAAGTTGTCCAAGTAACCTGCCTGTCGCAGTGCCAAGTGATTAAATCAATAGTTTGAAATGCGCCGTTGAAAGCCAATGTTCGAGCTGCGACTTTCATTTGACTGCTAAGCATGCTATACAGTGCAAATTCGATTAAAAAAAGGTGTGCGTCCAGTGAAGGAGAGCCAATGATTACACTCAGCCATGCAAAAAAGGTGATTGAAGCTGCTGAACTGAAAGCGATGGAAATCAGGC
>CAJCHQ010000017.1 GCA_903970295.1 Bryobacterales bacterium | reverse complement strand
ATTCTCTTGATTTGCAAGAGATTCTTTCTTGTATCACCATGCTCGAAAGTCACAGACAACGTTGCATGATCGTCGATAAAAATGATTATCTGGTGCATGCCTTGACGGGTAGAGCTGAGAGCATCAAATATTCTCGCTCAGGCTTCTTTTCGCACCGAGAATGGTGTATGGAAAAAGACGAACTGGGAGCATTCAAGCCAATCGACAGCATTCCGGGAGAATCGCTGCTTACATTTGGTTCGAGCCGAATTCCAAGCCTTTCGGCATTTTGGCTTGGCTATGATCTGAGCACAGTCAGGAGCGAAACGGCGGCAGACAAAGAAAATCGGCACCGCATTGTGGAAGAGCGCGTACTGGAACGTGCCGCTTTGCTCAGGCTGCTGGAGAATAGTTCAGCACTGCCGGACGGTTTCAGTACGGACCCAGCCACGATCACCAAAATGTCTGATGCTTTCGTCTCGTCGGTATATTCTGTTCTGGCACAGACGGACGCGCAACTCGTCGCCTTTGCTCTCGACGATATTGCTGGCCAGGAGAGCGGATCGCCTGGCACTGGTGAGACTGTTATTGCCAACAGGCATGTCGTTCCTTTAGAAGAGTATGCCAGCGATAAGCGCGTGCAAGCAGTGATCGATGTTCTAGTGGCTGAACGAGGCGTGGCCACACAGAGGCAAGCCGACCAGAAAATCGCCGGCGACCCGTCACCAGCAGCTACGATTGTCCCTAACGCTGCATATCGTATTCAATTCAACCATGAGTTCACGCTCAAGCAAGGGATCGAGCTGGTGCCGTATCTGGCGCGGCTGGGTATAAGCCATTGCTATGCGTCACCTCTGCTCAAGGCGCAACCAGGCAGTATGCACGGGTACGACATCATCGACCATAAAAAGCTCAATCCTGAAATCGGCACCCAAGAAGACCTCGATGCATTCGTCGCCGAACTGAAAAAACATAACATGGGCTTGATTCTCGACATCGTGCCCAATCACATGGGCATCGGTCAAAATAATGCCTGGTGGATGGATGTTCTCGAAAATGGTCCGGCATCGATGTATGTCGACTATTTCGACATCGATTGGGATCCTGTCAAAGCCGATCTGCACGGTAAAGTGCTTTTGCCGATTTTAGGCGAACCGTATGGTTCTGTCTTAGGTGGAGGTCAGCTGAAGCTGGAATTCAATCCAGAGCGCGGCGCCCTTTCTTTGCGTTATTTCGACCACATTGTGCCACTGAACCCGGTATCGTATCCAACCGTTCTTGGCGCTCGTTTGAATGTGCTCAAAGAAAGACTTGGGGCCGATAATGAAGACGTGCTTGAATATCTCAGCATACTCAGCGCTTTTCAGCATCTGCCTAATCACATCGAACCAGTGGGTTTTTCCGAGCGCATTCGCGAGAAGAAAACGCAAATGAAACGGTTGGCGACTCTGTGCGCTAAGAACGGTGAAATTGGTCAATTCATCGAGCAGAATCTGTCTGAATTCGAAGTCAAAGGCGATAATCCAACCGTGCTTCAGCGCATGCATAATTTGCTCGAGGCTCAGGCTTATCGTCTCGCCCACTGGCGAGTATCGTCTGACGAAATCAATTACAGGCGATTTTTCGATGTAGACACGCTGGCTGCTATTCGCACTGAAGATCCGCGCGTTTTTGCCGAGATGCACGACTTGATTGTGCGTCTGGTTGGCGAAGGAAAAGTCGAGGGATTGCGCATCGACCATCCGGACGGGTTGTATGATCCCGCAGACTATTTTCTGCAATTGCAACAGGCTGCTGCCGATCAATTCAATGTCAAATTCGATCAAGATGCATCAGAGGTGCGTCCAGAATCGCTGCCGATTTATCTGGTCGTCGAGAAAATTCTGGCTCCTTTCGAACATCTCGAACAGAACTGGGCGGTGCATGGCACTGTCGGCTACGACTTCCTGAACAGTCTCAACGAGCTCATAGTTTTCAATGAAAACGAGGAGGCTTTCAATTCTATCTACGAGCAAGTGTTGGGTCGCAGTGTCGATTACGACGAGCTGAAGCGCCATTGTAAACATGTGATTTTAGACAATGTTTTGAATAGCGAACTGAATGTACTTGCCCATCGCTTGAGTAAAATTGCTGAATCAAGTTGGCATTTCCGCGACTTTACTTTGAACTCGCTGCGCCACGCACTGCGAGAGGTCTTGAGCTGCTTTCCTGTTTATCGCACTTATGGCAGACCGGATAAAGTCGACAAAGTGGCACACCAATATATCGACTGGGCAGTGGGTTTAGCAAAACGGCACAGCACTTCGCTGCACACAAACATCTACGACTTTGTGCGCCAGGTGTTAACCATGGAGTTGGGCGAGAAAGCGCGCGAATATTCGTCAGAAGGCGATCCGGAAAAATTCAAGCAAGCCGTAGAAGTATTTGCCATGAAGTTTCAGCAGTTTACCGGGCCCGTTATGGCGAAGAGTGTCGAAGACACGATGTTCTATCGCTATAACCGCTTTATCGGCTTGAATGAAGTTGGTGGCGAACCGCAAAAGTTCGGGGGCACAATCAGTGCTTTCCACCATCAAAATCAGCAGCGACAGCAAAAACGGCCCTTCGAAATGCTGACGACGTCCACTCACGACACCAAACGTTCGGAAGATGTTAGGGCGCGTCTGGCTGTGCTTTCTGAGATTCCGGCAGCCTGGCAGGAGCGAGTTCTTGGTTGGACGCGCAGCAATCGCAGCCGCAAGATTCAATTCGACGATGAGATGGCACCAGATGCAAACGACGAGTATTTGATCTATCAAACGATCGTCGGGGCTTGCCCGCTTGCCGTTACCATACCCTTTGATTGGAAAGGATTCAGCGCTCGCATCGAGCAGTATGTGCTGAAAGCGGCGCGAGAAAGCAAACAGCACACGAGCTGGATCAATCAAAATCAGACGTATGAAAATGCTCTCGCCGGCTTCGTACAGAAGATTCTCACACCGTCGCCGACTAATCCATTTCTGGAAGATTTTGTTGATTTTCATAGATCGATTTCCCGATTGGGTCTGATCAATTCTT
>CAJCHQ010000016.1 GCA_903970295.1 Bryobacterales bacterium | reverse complement strand
TAATCATTTTGTTTTGTGCTTTGCCGACTTTAATTTTGCCAGCTGCCTTGGTCGCAGTAGCCGGCAGTGTTTTGAAGATCTCGTTGGCCCGCCACATGTACCAGCTGGCAATTGTCCTGTAAGGACGCCATTTTTCAGCGTGGGAAATGATTTCTGCCGGCGACGGCAAATCGGCCAATTTGTATGTGAGAGCAAATCCTTTGCGCACGCCATAATCGGTGGCTGGCATCACATCCAGGCGACCAAGGCGAAAAATCAAAATCATCTCCACCGTCCAGCGGCCTATGCCGCGCACAGCAGTCAGCCTTTCCACTAATTCATCGTCAGCCATTTTCTGCATGGCTTCGGCAGTAGGAATCAAGCCATCTTTGGTCTTGGCGGCCAGGTCAATAATCGCCAGAGTTTTAGCCCGAGACAGTCCGACCGCTCGCAGTGTCGATTCAGGCAAGACCAAGATTTCATCGGGGGTGGGAAAGTTGGTTTCGTTGGTGACGACCTTCAACCGATTGAAAATGCTGGCTGCCGCTTTGCCCGACAACTGTTGATAAACGATCGACTCGGCCAGTGCCTCGAATGGTGTTTGCAGATGAGGGATTTCCAGCCGAAACGGCGGTGCTTTTTCGATCACTCTGGCTAGTTTTGGGTCCGCCTTAGCCAGGGCGGAGAGGGCATGGTCTGCTGTTTTAATTGTTTTCTCGAGGCTCGTGGGGCGTGGCATTCTCACTCCCACCCTTCTTTATTGGCAAATGTTTCGTAACTGCATTTGGCAGCATAAGCAAATTTCTTGCCGGTTTTGCGTTCGAAGGCGCGTGCCGGGATCGACAATAGCGCCTCGAATTCGAGGTCTTTAGGCATCGATTCTGGATCATTCAGAACTTCTTGGAAAAATTCTCGACCGTTGACTATGACACAACACCGCGCACCAAGGAACCATTGCTTGGAGAAATGCTGCTCATCGTCTTGATAAGAATCACGGCCAATCTGCTGGGCAAATTTTTTGCCGTCCAGTTGATGCAACTTCTCGGCGAGCAGGTCGGTGAAAACGCAGACATCCTTTTTCGAATAAGCGGCTAAAGAACTGACTGCAGGTTCAATCACTGCATCATCGTTGCCTTGCTTTTCCCAGTCGAGCAGCTCGATGATTTGCCAAAACGCCGACTCAGACATAGAAGTTTGTTGTGTATCGCCGGCATCATTCGAGATGTCTAGCGGCAAGCGCAGCTTGCTCAGGAGATCCGCCGGCAAATCTCCCATCATTTCGTCAAAATCGAGACTGGGGTCCAATTCGTCCGTCGGATCATGCCCGTTGTCTTCAGTGGGCGGCTTCCATTTGACGCGGCAGCCCGGCACAATCTGGCGGAAGTTCTGAGCACCTTCTCTGGTGACTTTGGTATTGAACAGATACAACCGCATCAATTTTTTCAACGGTTCCAGATTCTTCAAACCGTCGTCGCTTATCTTGGTGCCGCTCATGCCAAGCTGCACTAAGGAAGTGAAGTTTTGCAGATGCTCCAATTGATCATCATTAATGTCGGCGCCACTTAGCCAAAGTTCGCGGAAGTCAGTCAATTTCTTGAGAAAGATCAGCCCGTCGCCCGTTATGTGGCAATGACTGAGACCCAGACCTTGTAAATTAGTCAGGTCTTCTAAATATTCCAGAGCCAGGTCGGTGACGTTCGTCGCCGTCAGTTCAAGCACTTTCAAGCCAGTCAGATGCTGAATATGGGCGAGGCTGACATCGGTCACCTCCGAGCGGTTCAAATCGAGAACGTGCAAATCGTCTGGTCGCAAATCTTGTAAGGGAGCCAGGCTGCCAGAGCCTTTACCACTGATTTTGAGCTTTAATTTTACGCCGGCCGGAATCGAAACCTTTCCTCTCGCCTCTTCCAACCACGCCCATTTGATTGGCTGATTTTCGGGCGTGACGATCAGCCCTCTGGCTTGATTGAGCAGCTCCCATTCTTCAGGCTGGTTCTCATCGGCGACAAAAAGAGTACCGATGGAGCGGCGATGAGGAAACCGGATGACTCTGTGTTCGCTGGACATTGACCTATTATCTGATTTCCAGTGGCGAAGATCTCTATGCCTGGCACGAAATTTCTCATTTTAAAGTTTCCTGTATTTGACAACTGACTCGGCCGCATTGAAACCACCTACATATTTCAGCACTTAAATATTGCTATGCTTTTAGCTGACATGACGGGAGACTCAGACGAATGGATGAAATCGACGCCCTAGGCCGCGAAATGCTTCTTGACCGCCCGGCTTTGACAAGAGGCCGGTTGAGTGTTTTTCGCGAGTCTGATTCTAACGACGAATGGTTTCCCAGGCTCAATGTCACTTTGAAGAAAGCCGGTACAGATCACATTCTCTGGCAGTGGACGACGCACAACGATCCAATTGATTTTGACGAGCCGCCGCCCTATGGCGAAGACCTGATTCTTGAGAAATATTTCGAATTAGAAGCACCGATCAAAACACCACGCGGTTTGGAAGCGGTGTTCATGCTCGGACCTGGTTCCAGTCGGCGGGGATCTGTCAGCCAATTTTCCGCTTCGTTATATCTTTATCCGGCATCTTTCGAAGATCGTGGCGTACAGGTGGCTGTAGTTGATTTCACTCAGGGATTAACCACAGGTGGTGTGCCACTGTTCTTCAGGACGAATTTCCCCTGGTAGGCTAACGGCAGACAAAAAGATTGCGTCCGGTGCGACTCGAACGCACGACCAATCGGTTAAAAGCCGAGTGCTCTACCGGCTGAGCTACGGACGCAAAACAGCCACTGACTGTCAATCCTAGCAACGAATCGAGCCCAGTGTCAAGGAAATGGTAACGGCAGCGTGGTCGACTCAGCTTGAAAAGCTTTCACCTGGCGGCTTGGTACTATTTGTGGTGCGCCGGCTTGATTTCTTTGCCCATCACGACGTAGAGCGGGTCGCCGGGGTCGAAAATCACTTTTTCATGCAGATATTTCCAGCCTTTACCTTCGTAAAAGCGCCGTGCACCGTCATTTTCGATTCGAGTCGACAACAAAGCGCGCGGATAGATTTGTGTTTTCAGCAGCTGATCGTGAAGGCGGCTGCCTATCTCTTTGTTGCGGAAATCCGGTAAGACACAAATCTCGACGAGCACCCAGGCATTTTGCAAAGCCGCATGCGAGGCTCCGACCGAGCGGGCCACGGCGTCGTGCCACCAATGACCGGGGCTGGAGAGAACGCCAAAGGCCATACCGACAACATTTCCCTCACTCAAGGCGGCCAGCCCGTAAAAGCCCGAGTAGTCGCAATAACGAGTGACGAAGTCGAGCGAACCATCGAGCTCGAAGCCCCAGGTCGTGACGTAGACTTTGGTCGCCGGTTCAAGCAAAGGTGAATCGGAATAGAAGGGGCAAAGCTGAATCGCTTCTTGCATAAAAACTGTGACGCCTATGGACTGAGCAAAAACTAATCATAATTCAAAAGCGTTCGGAGTTCTGCTTTAAAAGCGAGTTCCTGCGCCATTAGCAACCATTAATCAAGAAGTGTTGACGATGTTTACGA
>CAJCHQ010000015.1 GCA_903970295.1 Bryobacterales bacterium | reverse complement strand
TATTTAAAACAATTTGCATAATATCTTCAACAACACCTGGAGTATTCACATCTCGGGCTGGCGGTCAGAAATCGTAGACCCCAATGGTTTCAGCGTTGTTTCCTACTACGACAGCAGCGGCGATGTACTGCAGCACGTGGACCAACTTGGGAACGTGACCTCATTCGTTTACGACGGTCTCGGTCGAACAATTCAACAAACAATGCCCGAAGGCAATTCGGTCAAGTGGACATACGACAACAATTACAATGTCCTGAGCATTACGAACATTCCAAAACCTACTTCATCGCTGGCAAACATCGTCAACACTTTTACCTATGACTCGACGTACAACAAGGTGCATACCGCAGTCGATGGCTTGAGTCAGACCACAACATATAACTACGATCCAAGCACAGGCAACCTTCTCAACATCCAAAGTCCATCAGTTGGAGGTATTGTTCCAGAAACCTCCTTCAGCTACAATGTCCGCGGGCAAGCGTCACTGATGACTCAAAAGATCAGTTCTACTGCCAATATTGTTACGCAATATAATTACGACACCTCGACGGAAAAATTGCTGTCGACAGTGATCGATTATGGCACTGGCTCGCATCTCAATCTGACCACTCAATATGGTTACGATGCTGTAGGCAATACTAATTCAGTAACCGATCCAAACAGTAACACCACGACAGCACTCTTCGATAACGCTCGACGGATGACGCAGGTAACGGCACCGTCGCCCTTCAACTACGTAACCACCTACGGCTATGACGAAAACAATAATAAGACCTCAATACAAAAGCAGACTGGAGGCACTCCCGCAGAACAAACTTATTCGATCGCATATACGCTTTCTAATAAGATCCACACCGTGACCGATCCCGCAACACACGTGACTACTAAAACATACGACAATCTCGACAGACTCTGGACGGTAACGGATGCACAATCAAGAGTCACCACCTTTGATTATGATGCGCGCAGCAAACTTTACACGGTGACTGATGCCACCGGTGTGATCAGCGAGACCAGGCTCTACACGAATAATGGTTTGCCAGCATCGATCAAAGATGCTTCCAGCAATGTCACCCAATACACTTACGACGGGTTTGACCGTCCAGCTAAAACAATCTACGCAGACTCCACGTTCGAAGAAAGTTCAGCTTATGACGCCAATAGCAACGTTTTGACGCAGCTCACGCGCTCGACAAATACGATCACAAAAACCTACGACCCGCTTAATCGTTTGTCCACCAAGGCGCCAGAATCGCAGCCGACTGTAACTTATGGCTATGATTTGATCGGTCGCGTCTTAACCGAAAGCACTCCAGTTCAGTCAGGAAATCCGGCCTCCGGAACTTTCACTTTTGTCTATGATTCGGCTGGGCGTCTGTATCAGGAGATAACTCCGGATAGTAAGACAACTCAATATGGCCTCGATGCCAACGGCAATCTTACAACCCTAACTTATCCGAACGATTCAAGTGGCGATTACTACGTCACAAGAGTCTATGACCAGCTCAACCGACTCACGCAAATCAACCTAAACGGGTCGTCCTCCCCAACAGTCAACTTTTTATATGATGAACTCTCTCGGCGCACGCAAATGTCTTTCAGCAATGGGGTTTCCATAAGCTATCAGTACCAATTGAACAATGATTTAAGCCTGCTAGGCGCAACCTTTGTGGGTTCATCGGTGGCGTTTGGATATGATTATAACAACGTCCATCAGGAAACGAGTCGCAGCATTTCTGATAGCACCTATGTATGGCATCCCCCCTCCGGTGGCCCCCCGATTCCGTACGGTGCCGCAACTGCGGTAAATGAGTATCCCAGCGTCAACAGTGTTGGCTACACATACGATGGCAATGCCAATCTCAAGACAACAGGAACCTGGACTTACGGCTACGATACCGAAAATCACCTCCTCACTGCCAGCGAGACTGGTACCAGCGCTACCTTTGTCTATGACCCGATGCATCGACAAATGCAGAAAGCTGTAGGCACCACACTGTCCAGGTACGTCTATGCTGGCTATCAGCGCATTGCAGATTACAATGGCAGCACTGGAGCTCTGGAAAATCGCTATATATATGGTAACAGCCTGGATGAGCCCTTGATAGCCGTAAGCAGCCTCGGAACCCTGATGTTTCTGCACGCGGACAAGAGTGGTTCAGTTATAGCCACTACAAATTCCTCAGGCGCGGTGACAAATAAAAACAGCTACTCACCATTTGGGGAAGCAGTTTCTACAGGAGGCACCACTTTCGGCTTCACTGGACAACGCTACGATCCTGAGACAGGATTGTTTTATTACAAGGCTCGCTACTACTCACCAACTATTGGTCGATTTTTGCAGCCTGATCCAATCGGATACGTTAGAGTGCCTTGTACATGCCGCTGTGACGAAATTGATTGCGATGGGACTGGCGCGTTGCAATTGAATCTCTATCCCTACGTCGGTAATGACCCTTTAAATTGGATTGATTCTTCTGGACTTGAAGGATCTCCACCCTACGACTTCAACAAACAGCGACAGAATTGCATAGGCTATGGCTGCGGTGAGCCCTACGAAGTGTCACCACTCATAAATCAATCACTTAATTCGCTTTTCACAAACCTCGGGTGGGATTGTACGAAACTACCACCGCCAGCTAAAACCTCAGATTGTGCTGATCGTTGCAAAGACAAAGACATGGCAATGGTGGTCATTTGGCAAAAGGGTGGAACCGATGACCCCTGGAACGAGGGCTACAATCCGAATCGTCCTCTGGACCCGCATGTGTTTGGCTACGACTTACCTTTCCATCACGGAACATGGAGTAGCTGGGAGTATGGAGCCTATGATATCAACCAATATTGGAATTACTTAGAGCGTCCCCCCATCCCAAGTGGGCCGATTCAGGAATGGACCGATCCGTTGGATTGGCATAAAGGCGTCGCAAACTTTGGCGTATACTGTTGTTGCAAATGCAAGAAGTCGTAGGAACTCTCTTGATCGAGTTCGAATACTAATCTGAGCTGGAAATGTCCAAAGTCACATCAAAGTTTATTCTGGCGACTCTGCTTGGAACAATCCTAGTTAGGTGTGATGCTCTGGCATTTAAGCCCGGATTTTACGGATCGACCAGCAACGAAGTTCAAAATCAAATCTGGGCGACTAGAGATAGAGCCGACCAATTTATATTTTGCGAAGGTATCGACAAGTTCTATCTGCACGAATCTCGGACGGCTAGCTTGTCAGCCGATCCGTCTAAATCATTTTCTCGCGCAGACCTGAAAGTTTTCTTGGCGAAACAATCTCGCAAGGATTTAGTAGTAATACTCTGCTCGAAGCAAGTGACTTGGACAAGTCCGAAGAAACTGGAAAGGTTGACTCGAGAGATTAGGCAGTGTTTCCACGATGTCGGTTATAAACGGATCTTGATTCTGGGTGCACACGCTTTCGGCATCCGTGTGCTAGTCGACAGCAGCGAGTGCGCTCCTAAGAGGGCTATTAACTCGAGGCTCGAGCATTCAGTCTTAATAATCGACGTAAGCGTTGCAGCATCGGCGGCTTGTAGCAGCGCCGAATCGGCACTATATTCAGTGGCGTAGTGTCGGGCTGCGATGGCGGCCTGGTTTCGCGCGGCCAGAACGAGGTGAATGATGAGCCAACGTCAGTCAGCATCGAATCGAGATCACCTTACCCTTGGATTTTCTAGAACTCTGTGACAGCGAAATGGTCAGCCCCAAAAAGGTACTTTGCGATTTCATCGCCTGTCTATGCGACATCAGCAGCCAACACCCCGAGCACAGTGAGGAATACCTGAGCAATGGCTCAGCGGATCGGGATCGCGCAAGCCGAACTGAGCTGTCTGCCAACCGGCGTCAACGATTGCGAAATTTGTCGCCCATGACAGAGATGGTTTTGTCTCGTTCGAGCGTTTTCGAGTATTAGCATTGTCTTTGCCAGTTCTCACGCCCCCGCATCGTCATCTGCAACACACCACATACGTATTCACTTGACAAAAGCGGCAAAATGCGAGCAGCAGCGCGGCACGTCATCTAAAACGGACGCGCGTGTGGGTTGCCAACCAATTTTCCGGCTGCGCTCGCCCCGAATGCGTGAATTCGAGCCGAGCGCAAAAACGGCTGCACCAAAGCCCCATTCTCTTATCGCCTCTTCCGCAGGCCACTCTTCGACAGGCTTTTCGATCGCGAGCGACTCTCTGATTTTCTCGGCCAGGTCGTGAAATGATACTTCGCCATTTTCGGCGAAAAAGAAGGCGCCATTTTGTGGTGGGTTCTTGATCACAGCGAGATAAAGCTCAGCCAGATCTTCGATGTGAATGGTCGACCAAATATTTTGACCGCGACCAACGCAGCGCACTATGCCACTTTTGATTGCTTGTTTGATCAAGGTTGGCACTTGCTGGCTCTCCGCATTCACACCCAGACCCCTGCCATAAATCAAACACGGACAAATCACTGCCGGTCGAACTCCTTTGCCTGCCGCTGCCAAAACCGCATTGTCGATATTCACTCGTTCTTGCTTTTTTGGATCGGGCGTGAATTTGGTGTCTTCACCAAAAATGCGCTCAGAGCGCTCACCATTAGCTTGATCCGAAACAATGCTCGAGCCACTGGTGTGAATGAAAATCTTATTGCTACCGGCGAGGGCCGCGATGCAGGTTTCGACGGCGAGGGCGTTATCCGAATCGGCCGCATCGATAATTATGTCGGCATCGGCACAGCATCGAGAAAGCAGGGCAACGTCGGAAAGTTCTCCGACGACGGCTTCGATGCCACGCGACTCGAGCTCTTTGGCTTTAGCCTCTGACCGGGTCAGACCTTTGACCTGGTAACCATTTTTCACCAGCAATGCCGCCACCGAGCCGCCAATATAGCCGGCAGCACCAGTGACGAAGACTTTTTCGGCCATCTCTTCCTCCACTAATTCAATAAAGCACTAACTCAATCTGAAGCACTTTGACCTGCGTCAATCCAAGCACTGCCAATCTAAAGCACTGCGTTCTCACGATATGCGCCCCAGACTTCGCGCATCGCATCACAGATTTCACCCATGGTGGCATACGACTTAACGGCATCCAGGAGAAAAGGAAAGCTGTTGTCACCGGCGCGCATCGCCTTTTTCAAGGCATCCAGAGACTGGCTCACTTTCTCACCGTCGCGGCGAGCTTTCAGCTTTTGCAAGCGGCCGCATTGTCTTTCCTGGTATTCGGAACCAATCTTGAGAATGTCTATTTTGGCTCCTGGAGCGACTTCAGTGAAACCATTCAGACCGACAAATATTCTTTCGCCCGAATCCAATTTCTGTTGAAAACGGTAAGCCGAATCAGCGATCTCTTTCATGAAGAAACCTTTTTCGATACCGGCGATGACACCGCCGACATCTTCAATTTTCTTGAAATATTCGTTAGCTCCTTCTTCCATTTTGTTGGTCAGCCATTCGACATAATACGAACCGGCTAATGGGTCAGCAACTGCGGCGACACCGGTTTCGTGAGCGATGATTTGTTGCGTCCTGAGAGCGATGTGAGCAGCTTTTTCGGTGGGCAAACCAAGCACTTCGTCCATCGAATTGGTATGCAAAGACTGGGTGCCACCAAGAACTCCGGCCAGTGCTTCGATCGCTGTGCGGATGATGTTGTTTTCGGGCTGCGGTGCAGTCAGGCTGCAGCCTGCGGTCTGCGTGTGAAAGCGTAATTTGAGCGATCGTTCGTCTTTGGCTCCGTAGTGATCGCGCATGCGTTTGGCCCAGATTCGACGAGCAGCACGATATTTGGCGATTTCTTCGAAGAAGTCTATATGGGCATTGAAAAAGAACGAGAGCCTGGGCACGAAGTCATCGATCTTCAAACCGGCCTCTATACCGGCGTCGACATACGCGAAGCCATCGGCGAGAGTGAATGCCAGCTCCTGGACAGCGGTCGCACCGGCTTCGCGGATATGATAACCGCTGACTGAAATTGTGTTCCAGCGCGGCACATTAGCGGTGCAAAAAACCATCATGTCTTGAATCAATTTCAGAGCCGGGCGCGGCGGAATCAAATATGTCTTCTGGGCGATGTATTCCTTGAAGATGTCATTTTGCAGAGTGCCATTCAGCTTCTTCAGATCAAAACCACGATTCTGGGCGTTAGCCAAGAACATACAAAAAATGATCACGGCCGGTCCGTTGATCGTCATTGAAGTCGAGATCTCGTTGAGCGGAATATCTTTGTAGAGAATTTCGACATCTTCCAGGCTGTCGATAGCGACGCCGCAGACACCGACTTCACCATGAGATTTGGGGTGGTCCGAGTCATAACCCATGAGAGTGGGCAGATCGAAAGCCGTCGAAAGACCGGTTTGACCCTGGCTGAGCAAATATTTAAAGCGGGCGTTGGTCTCTTCCGGGCCACCATAACCAGCGAATTGACGCATGGTCCACAGCTTGCCAAGATACATATTGTTGTGGATGCCGCGCGTGTACGGGAATTGCCCCGGATCGGCGAGATCGCGATCGTAATCCCAGCCTTTGAGGTCTTCAGCTGTATAGACACTCTTCAGAGGCAGACCGGAGATAGTCTCAACCACTTTTTCCGGCTCGCTGTCGAGCTTTGGCTGCTTTGCCGGTTTTGCCAGTTCTTTGACCATATCTCTCCCTTTTCGATCTCTTCCTGCTGCACACAAAAGTCAGCTATGATCTCCATTTGCCAGTCTACAACACCACTAAGTCGCGATCAGCATTTCATAATGAGAGGTGCATAAAGTTATGACATCCGCCCCACCCAAGGCATCCGGGACGCAATTACTGGAGGATATTCTCGCCAGTCGGCAGCCGATTACGGTCAAAGCCCTGCACGGCGCGGCACTACACACCAGGGGCTGGGTACAAGAGGCGGCTTTGCGGATGCTCCTCAACAATCTCGATCCCGACGTCGCCGAACGACCAGAACAGCTGATTGTTTATGGTGGTCTGGGCAAAGCAGCGCGCAACTGGCAATGTTTTAAAGCTATTGTCAAGTCATTGATTAGCCTGGAAACAGACGAGACATTGCTTGTGCAGTCAGGCAAGCCAGTGGGTATTTTCAAATCTCACGAGGATGCCCCACGCGTTCTCATCGCCAATTCTAATCTCGTGCCGGCATGGGCAAATTGGGAGCATTTTCGGGAGTTGGATCGCAAGGGTCTGATGATGTTCGGGCAGATGACTGCCGGCTCCTGGATTTACATCGGCACCCAGGGCATTTTGCAGGGCACTTATGAGACTTTTGCGGCGCTTGCCAGAAAGCATTTCGAAGGCAGTCTGAAAGGACGAATTGTCGTCACCAGTGGTCTTGGTGGCATGGGCGGTGCCCAACCTTTGGCTGTGACCATGAACGGAGGCGTGGCCATCTGCATCGAAGCCGATGGACAGCGGATTCAGCGCCGACTGGAGACCAAATATTGCGATTGCCGAGCCGACAGTCTCGAACACGCGATCAAATTGGCGAACCAAGCAAAGGCTGAGG
>CAJCHQ010000014.1 GCA_903970295.1 Bryobacterales bacterium | reverse complement strand
ACCTGGCGCCGGAATTTAGTTCTCACCAGACAGAACACTCTACCCATATCCCGTTCGCACCGCCTGCACAAGAGCATTTGTCTGACTATCAGAATAGCGCCTACAAAGAAGATTTCACACCTCCCGCCGACGCCTCCCAGCAAATGTTCGCGCACTATTTCAGCAACCTCACTTTGCTGCAGCAGAACATGATGCAAATGCAACAGCAAATGATGCAAGTTTTCATGCAAGCCGAATCCGGCGCGCAAGCCGAGATCGGCTGTCACCCGCCGGTAGGACCATACGATTTGATCAACACCGGTCTGCAAGCAATATCGGGCGACCAAAACGCGGTCCAACTCGATCTGGTTTTGACGTTGCCGGAGCATCAATATCTCCTGGATCATGCAATTGGTGGCACAGTCTCGACAGACTTCGGGGACGAGCGTGTCTTCCTTTTGCCACTGACAGTGGCTCTGGAATTAATGGCGGAAGCCGGCGCATTGCTGGTGCCGGCCAAAGTTGTTGCCAGTTTCGAGCACATTCGAGCGATGAGAAGAATTCGAGTCGGCGCCGCCGGTTGTCGAATAACAGTCTCTGCAGCGCGATACGAAGACGATCCGGATCTGGTCAAAGCGGCAATACATGTCCACCTCGACGCGCCCGGCGATGAACCGCTCGACGAAGCTCCAGCAATGTCTTGCCAGATCCGCTTCCAGCCAGCCTATGCCGAACGAAAAGCGGCAGTCACGCCCAGTCTTCTCGTCGACGAATCAAGAGCACCACAAATCGAACCTGCTCATTTGTATATGCCTGAAACAATGTTTCACGGGCCACGCATGCAGTCAGTAATTTCTATCACTCGCGTCGGCAAGAAACAAATTCTTGGTCGAGTGAGCGGGCGTGATGCCAAGGGTTGGCTGCCAGACAGACATTCAGCCAACTTTATCACCAATCCGCTTCTGCTCGATAATGCCACTCAGTTGGTCTTATTTCATCTGTTCGAACATGGTCAACAAGCCAATGCCTTACTTCCATTTCTGGTCGAGTCTCTGGAAATCTATGCCGATCTCAATCAATTCCGCGGCGAAGTCAATGTTTACGCTCAACTGCCTGCCGTCACCCAGCGCGGCACCGAAGCGAATGTGCAACTGATTACCGATGATGGCACTCTGCTCGCTCAATTCGATACGATCTGCAGCCGGCGCATTGTTTTGGATCCGGCCTGGCATCACTTCGTGGCTCACCCGAGGACCTTGGCTTTTGCCGGAGAGCTGCAAGACCTGACGGCGCCATTGCCAGGCGTTGGTCTCTGGTCGGGGGTGTCGATGAAAGCCGATCAACTGCCCGATGATGATGTCACCCTCCTCTGGTGTCTCGACTATGTGTTGCACCCTGGAGAAATCAGATATTGCGAACGTTTTTTCAAAAATACTCCGCGTCGCCGAGAATGGGTGCTTGGTCGCATCGCCGCCAAAGAAGCGGTGAAAGCACTGGTTGCTCGCATATCTGCGATCGAGCTGTGCCCCGCAGATATCGCTATCGTCACGGATGAAAATGGCAGACCATGGGTCAGCGGTGAATTCATCAATACCCTGGGATGGGCACCATTGATTTCGATCACGCACAAGGGAGATGCGGTCCTGGCTGTTGCCGCCCACCCACAAGTAGGTTTGAATATCGGTGTCGACATGGAAGAGACAGTAGCGCGAGATCAAGATTTTGCTGTCCTGGCTTTGACCGATAGCGAAAAAAGCATGGCGAGCCTGGCTCCGCCAGAGAAAAGAGATGAATTGATCGCCCTGTTATGGGCAGCCAAAGAAGCAGCTGCTAAAGCCTCAGGGCTGGGATTACGCAATAATCCCAAGAGTATTGAAATTCGCAATGCCACCTTCAATAGCGAGCAAGTGCAGGCCACACTGTTATGGATCTCCGACACCACATTCGATACCACTCTCAATGTCCACATTCGTAGATTGAACGATTGCATTGTCGCAATCGCGGCTTTGCAACCATCACCGGTCATGGTCGCTCAAGGACTTTGAGAAATTCGCATGACTGAGCAACGAGTTGTAATTGCTGGAGCAACAGGTAATCTGGGTGCACGTATCGCGCGCGAGCTTCGAAAACGGTCTGTGTCTGTGTGCGTAATCGCACGCCCAGGAACAAGTCCTAAAAGATTAGAGAAGCTTCGAAAATATCAACTGGAGATTGTGGAAGCAGATCTACACGCGCGTGCAAAGGTAGTGGAGGCTTGTCGGGGAGCCTCGTGCGTGATCTCCTCTCTGCTGGGTCTCGAAAGTACTCTGGTCGATGCGCAGACTGCACTTCTTGAGGCTGCAGTCGAAGCCGGCGTTCCGCGCTTCATCCCGTCTGATTACGCCATGGACTTTGCCAAAATTGAACCAGGCGTAAATCGCAATTTTGATATACATAAAAAGTTCAGAGAACGGTTACTCAGCTCACCAATTCGCTCAACATCTATTTTGAATGGAGCTTTTATGGATCTGCTCATAGGCGAAGCTCCGTTAGTTTTATCTAAAATCAAGCGCATCCTTTATTGGGGCGAAAATCCTGAACAACAAATCGACTTCACGACTATGGACAATACCGCTGCTTATACAGCAGCAGCTGCTCTCGATTTGGATGCTCCGAAAATTTTGCGAATATCCGGTGAACAGATTAGTGCAGCGAAATTAGCAAAGGACGCACCATTTCCTGTATGGCAGGGCATGCAATATCTATATTGCATGTTCGAGGGTAGTGGCATGTTGACACCGCTGGATAACGCTCGCTATCCGAACATGCATTGGACCAGTGTTGGCGAGGTCTTGAGAAATTACATGTCAGTCCAAATGCCGTCATAAATTTCTAGAATCACAACCAGCGAATAATTCCTCAGGTCACACCCAGACTTATTTCGCGGCAGTCGTATCGATCGGCAGGTTCCAGCCGGGCCAATCATGATTAACTTGCATAATCGGCTGGCTATGTCACACTCACTCCACAATTTCGATCAATACTTGGAACAACTTTTCTATTTACTTACCAATTTTCGGTCCAGACCAAAGAAACAGATTGTGGGCGTCAATGCCCGGGTAACCTATGGCTCCTTCATTTAAGCGATCTCTCGATAACGAGACCAAGATGTTCACCGCCCTCGGTTTCGGTGAAAAAGACTCGACCGAGCCTTTTTTAGATGGAGCACGGGCCATGGCATATACGCATGGAACCGAAAAAATCACACTCAATGGAAAAGGGCAAGCAGTCGTCGATTCGGTCGTAGACGGCAAAGCACAGCCTACCAAAACGCTCGATTTCAGCGATGAGCAACTGTCATTTCCAGCGAGCATAAAGTACGACGTGACGATCAATTCGCAGGCCGGAACAGAACAGGGACACATCGACCTGAGCGCATCTCTTTTCAGTTCAGAAAAGGGTTTTCATGTCGTCGCCATGGGCAAAGTGATCGACGGCAGCTGCACCACCAAACAAGGTGAAACCCAGTGCGACGAAACTGTCTCGGATGCGGCAGGTCACCTTTTGCTGCGCGGACACTCAGTCACCGACCTGACGAAAAACCCCGCAGACTTCCATCGCACCACCGAGTTCAGCAGTCCCGCCAATGAAAAGTTGGGCCAAGTGTCCCAACATGTGCAATTCGATAAAACGACCAACACGATCGCAGCCGAAACTACAGTCACTCCAAGCCAACACCAGGAAATTAGGTGATTTAGACGACTTTGCAGCTTGCAAACATGTCTCGTTTAAACCACTCCGGCAGATTGTTCGCCGGCATGATAACTGCTTCTCACTAACGGTCCGGAAAAAACGTTGGCGAATCCCATTTCCATGCCTGTGCGACGCAATCTTTCAAAAGTGCCTGGTTCGACCCAGCGAGCGACGGGCAAATGAGCAGGGGTCGGCTGCATATACTGACCGAGCGTGATCAAATCGCAACCGGCTAGACGCCACTCATGCATGACAGCAAGCACTTCATCGTCTGCTTCGCCCAGACCCAACATCAGCCCAGACTTGGTAATCAGCCCGGCTTCTTTTGCTCGTCTCAGAAGCTCCAAACTGCGCTCGAATCTGCCTTGTGGTCTAACTTGCAAATAAAGGCGCGGCACTGTCTCGACATTGTGATTGAGAACATCGGGGCGAGCATCCATAACAATTTGTAGTGCATCCCAATTACCGCAGAAGTCAGGTATCAAGACTTCAATTTTGGTTTTGGGAGCACGACGGCGTACTTGTTTGATCGTCTCGGCCCAGACCGAAGCGCCACCGTCTTTCAATTCGTCGCGGTTGACCGACGTTATAACGGCGTAATCCA
>CAJCHQ010000013.1 GCA_903970295.1 Bryobacterales bacterium | reverse complement strand
ACATCGCTAATATGCAAGTGCGAGTGATCACGCAGGTTCCTGGAAAAGCGGCCGAGGAAGTTGAGCGGCTTGTCACTATTCCCCTGGAGAAGGAACTCAACGGCATTCCACATGCTGAACCTCCTCGCTCAATTTCCATTTTTGGGTTGTCGGTTATTACCGTCGTCTTTGACGATGAACTACCATCGAATGTAGCTCGACATTGGGTTCTGGAAAAGATTGGCGCCGCCGATATTCCGACAACCGTAACCCCACAGCTGGACGTCGATTCGAGCCCGGTAGGTGAAATTTATCGCTACACGGTCGAAGGCGCAAACTGGACTTCGCGTAGCAGAAAAGAATGGGAAGACTGGTACGTCGAGCGCAAAATCAAGGCTATACATGGCGTCGTGGATTCAACTGGATTCGGTGGTCCCACAAAAGTCTATTGGGTAGAGCTCGATCCCAATCGGATGAAAGCGCAAAACATCACTTTGTCTCAAGTCGAAAATGCCATCACCAGTTCAAACGGTTCCACCGGCGGCAGTTACATCATTCGCAACGGGCAAAATTACATGGTGCGCGGAATCGGTCTTCTTCGCTCGGTCGAAGATATCGAAAACGTTGTCCTTGCCTCGGAAAAAGAAGGTCCGCCGATTCTGGTCAAAAACGTCGCTACTGTCACGATCGGAGACAAAATCAGGCTCGGTCAAGTCGGCAAGAATGACGACGATGATGCAGTCGAAGGGATCGTTCTTATGCGCCGCGGTGAAAATCCCTCGCGCGCAGTCGATGCATTGAAAGAAGCCTGGCAAGACATTCAAGATGGTTTGCCGACCGGCATGAAATTAGTCCCCCTTTACGATCGCCTTGAACTGGTAAGAAAGACATCTGAGACCATCGGTCATAACGTCGCGGAAGGCATCTTTCTCGTTGTCGTAATTTTGATGCTCTATCTGTTTCAGGTGCGCAGCGCTCTCATCGCCGCGATCTCAATTCCGCTGTCTCTGTGCACCGCGATGATCTTGCTCACCATTTTTCAAATTCCGGCCAACCTGCTTTCATTGGGCGCAATTGACTTCGGCATCATTGTCGATGCATCGATCATCATGGTGGAAAACATCATCAGGCACCTGGCCGAATTGCGACACAGCGATCATTCGACTAGAGAAGATATCATCCCGACTATATATCGGGCCGCCAGTGAAGTAGCCCGACCAATTCTATTTGCTACGTCGATCATCGTATTGACGTTCATTCCCATTTTTACTTTCGAAAAGGTAGAAGGAAAACTATTTCGACCACTGGCTCTGATCATGAACTTCCACTTGCTCGGTGGAGTGCTCTCAGCAATGACCGTGGTGCCGGCCCTGTGTGCAATGGTATACGCGAGAAACTTGCCATCAGACAGAGAAAGTCCAATCATGCACTTTTTCCTCAAGGTCTATCGCCCAATCTTATTTTGGTCAATGCGCAATAGATTGATTGCAGCCGGCATAGGCCTAGCTGCAGTCGCATTTTCTGTAATCGGCGGCAGCACCTTAGGAGCTGAGTTTTTGCCACCACTCGAAGAAGGCAATATCTGGATCAGAGCCACTGTCCTGCCAACCAGCGTGTCACTGACTGAATCAGTAAAGATGGCTAGAGGTCTGCGAACAGTGTTGCGTTCGTATCCGGAAGTGACCAACGTTGTCAGTCAAGTCGGTACGCCGGATGACGGCACCGATCCGAACAACTACAGCAATATTGAAATCTTCGTCGATTTGCAACCGAAGGAAAAGTGGCGCCCTCAATTCCACGATAAGCAAGAGCTGGTCAACGATATGAACGCCAAATTGATTGACGAATATCCGGGTTGTTTGTACAACTTTTCGCAGTACATAAAAGACAACATGGATGAAGCAATTTCAGGCATCAAGGGTGAGCTCGGCTTGAAAATCTACGGCCGCGATTTGAACGTGCTCGATAGTCTCGGCAGCAAAGTTACTGAAATCGTGCAGAAAATTCCGGGCATGGTTGATGTGGCTAAAGACCAACTCTTGGGGCAGCCGCAGCTTCTCGTCACGATCAATAGAGCAGCTGCCGCACGCTACGGCATCAATACCAGCGACATTCTCGATATCGTCCAGACGTCAATTGGTGGCAATTCGACAACAGAGTTACAAGAAAACGATCGGCGTTTCGGCGTCTGGATCAGGTACCAAGCAGCCTATCGCAAGGATATCGATACACTGGGTAATATCCTGGTCAACACGCCCAACGGAAACCGTATACCTCTTTCCAGCCTGGCCACGCTCGAAGAAGGGCATGGAGCTACCGCAATTTTGCGCGACAAGAATTCGCGCCGCGTGGCAGTCAAAGCCAATATTCGCGGCCGCGATTTGATGTCGGCAGTGAGCGAGGCCCAAAAAGCAATCGCCAAAGATGTAGTTTTTCCTGAAGGTTACAGGATGACCTGGGAAGGTCAGTTTGCCAGCGCTCAGCGCGCGATCGGGCGCTTACTTGTAATCATTCCGGCCACCTTGCTGCTGATCTACATGTTGTTGTACGCCGCCTTTGGTTCGGCCCGCACAGCGCTACTGGTCATGCTCACAGTGCCCCTGGCTACACCGGGGGCGATCGCAGCCTTGATGTTGACCCATACGCACTTCAGTATTTCAGCCGGAGTAGGATTTGTAGCTCTATCTGGAGTGGCAGTGCAAAACGGGGTGATTCTGGTCTCGCTCGTAGAACAGCTGCGCAAAGAAGGAGTGGCGCTGCGAGACGCGATTACTCAAAGCGCCTTGATCCGGATGAAACCAGCCATGATGACAACCACAGTGGCGGTCGTTGGACTCATTCCTGCCGCCATGTCGACCGCGATCGGCGCCCAAAGTCAACGCCCACTCGCACTCGTGATCGTAGGCGGATTGATTCCAGGAGTTATGCTTGCTCTCCTGGTGTTGCCGGCGATGTTCGAATACTTCGAAAATATGTTCCGACCAAAAGGAGCCACCGAGCCTGAGTTGAGCGAATCGGCAGCGATTTTATCCTGACCGCCTGTGTTAATCTTCTAATGTGCAATTTACTCGCGGAAGCGACAAGGTGATTCTAATTGAGTCTTCGTAACCTCCTTCAAATCGCCACAGTGTCTCTGATCATAATTGCGACGACCACTTCTGTCGGCGCCCAATCGCCATCGGCTTCAACATCGCCATCGGCGTCAACCATAAGCTCAGCAACAATCAGCGACAACACATCCACCGATGATTCTCTTGATTTCAGAAAACCCGAAGGCAGCGCGAAAGGTTACAAGCTCGAAGTCGTTGCCGAGCGCAATGACTTCATTCCGCGAGGCATTGCAGTCACCAACGATCAGCGGATTTTCCTTTGTTATCCAAGAGCTGAAGACGATTCTCCTTTCACATTCGGTGAACTGAAAGACGGCAAGGTAATTGCTTATCCTGATATAGAAATCAACCAAGTCGACGGCACTGACCCAAGCACGCATCTGGTATCGGTGGTCAATGCAAACGTCGACAAAGAAAATCACTTGTGGCTATTAGATAGCGGTCTTGTCAAAGACAAGATCGTCAAGAATGCGCCCAAGCTGATTGAACTCGACACTAATACCGGAAAAGTGATGAGAAACATACCGCTGAAAAGCGATGTAGTGTTACCGACAACCAGTTTGGAAGATCTAGTTATCGATCACGCGGTTGGCAGAGCCGGTATAGCAATCATTGCCGACTCGTCTAATACGGGTCCAAGCGCTCTCATCGTCGTCGATCTGGCTTCAAGCAAAACCTATCGCCGCCTCAGTGGGCAACCGTCAGTCAGCCCCGATTTCGCTTTCGATGTTTTTGCCGAAGGAAAAATGGTCAGGGTCAGAGTTTCCGAAAATAACTTCAAGGACTGGCGAGCAGGGGTTTCAGGATTGGCTATCAGCGCTGACGGCAAGACTTTGTATTACTCTCCGATGGCCGGCAGAAATCTCTTTTGCCTTTTCGCCGATAAATTATTCGACTTGAAAGTTAGCGATGTCGATTTAGAAAAGTCAGTTCAGGATTTAGGGCAGTGTATGGGCACTCCTGATGGATTGGAATCGGACTCGCAGAACAGAATTTATTTGACCGATGTGCAATATGACGCGATTCGACGGCGTAACGTGGATGGGTCGATCGATACGTTGGTATCGGACAAACGACTATGTTGGCCGGACCGACTCTATCTTGCCGCCGACG
>CAJCHQ010000012.1 GCA_903970295.1 Bryobacterales bacterium | reverse complement strand
ATTCGAACCGGCAGCAATTTTTTTGGAAACGACAGAGGCCGCAATCAAGGGGATCGATTCGACCGTGCCAGTCACATCCCTGAGCGCGTACATGCGTCCGTCTGCCGGCGCCAGCTCTTGCGTTTGACCGATGATCGCCATGCCGATTTTTTTCACCTGGGCGATGAAATCGGTCATGCTCATCTCGGTTTTGAAGCCAGGAATCGCTTCCAATTTGTCGATTGTGCCGCCGGTGTGACCCAATCCTCGACCGGACAATTTAGCCATGGGAATGCCAGCTGCTGCCAGCAAAGGCACGAACACCAGAGTGGTTTTATCGCCGACACCGCCTGTGCTGTGTTTGTCACCGATAATCGGTCCGATTGCGGACAAGTCGAGAACATCGCCTGAATGGCACATGCAGTCGGTCAAGTATGCCGTTTCGTCAATGGTCATGCCGCGCCAGCAAACCGCCATCAACCAGGCTGAAAGCTGGTAATCCGGAATCGAATTGTCGGTGACGCCCTTGATGATGAATTTGATTTCTTCTTCGCTGTGCGCGAGTCCGGAGCGTTTAGCTACGATCAAGTCGACCATGCGCATGTGTTATTCCTCACTGAACTGGTGGCTAAAAATACGAGCCTGTGATGTGGACAGGGAGACGCAGAGCGAAAAGGCGCGGGCGAAAAGGCAGTGCTCTTGACGAGTTGGTCGGGATCTGGATAATAGTTTTTAGGGAGCGGGGCCTTACGAAGCATACTATGAAGTCTCTCTCGGTCCCCTCCCCACAATTTTGGTCACATATAAATAATCATCCGTGAGCCTTCCCGTTGGAGTGGCATAATTGATCCGCGCTGGAGGTCAGTATGTCAGCACGGGAATCAATCAGCACCAAAAATTCGATCGCTGGCCAGCCCAAGCAGCGCGTCAAATTTGGTCAAATCAATTTCATAAATTGTCTGCCCCTGACCCTGGGTCTTATGTCCAATGCGGAGCAGGGTCAAGTCGATTTCGTCCTCGACACGCCGGCAGAATTGAACCGGCTTTTTCATTCCGGGCAGTTGGATATGGGCTCCATGAGCTCTTTTGCATTTCTCGAGAACGGCGATTTCGAGTTGGTGCCGGATATCTCGATTTCCAGCTCTGGCGCCGTCGGCAGTGTTTTGTTTTTCGCCGACCGGGAGCCCGAGAAGTTGGCAGATCAATGCGTTGCTGTCACGTCAGCTTCGGCCACTTCGATCAATCTTTTGAAAGTTTTATTCATCGAGGAGTATGGGTTTTTGCCGCGATTCGAAATTTGCGATCGCCCGGAAATATCTGCTGAGCGGGCTGGGGCACTCGTCATCGGGGACGCGGCTTTGCGGGCCGACACTGCCTGGTCGAAAGAATTGGTGCGCATCGATATGGGCAGCTGGTGGTTCAGTCGCTACGCCCTGCCTATGGTTTTCGGCGTTTGGGGCGTGAGAAAAGCCTGGGTGGAGCGCAATCAGAGCGAATTCCAACTGGTGTGCAAAGAATTGAGGCGCTGGTTCGATCTCGGGTTATCAAAAAACTTCGACAGTGTTTTGGCAGAAGCCGCTAAACGAACGGGCTTGCCCAAATCCAGGCTCGAAGTCTATTACAAAAAAGAGCTGAATTTCGATCTCGGTCCGGAGCATAAGCGGGGACTGGCACTGTACGAATCACTTTGCCGCAAACATCGGCTGTTGCGCTGAGAAGCCACCATCTGCGGTGCAAAGCGGCTGGTCTACTGGGCTTCATCCTGCCCTAAATAGTCCTTTTGTCTTAGCTTAAACATTGTTATACTAGAACTGTTTTTTTGTCGCAAAGTTGGCCAATTCGCCGATGTCATCGCCTCCGAATCCTAACGGTCCCTCGCCCTTTGAAGGGGTCGGTGCCATGCGCTCGCAAGGGCAGCCACAGGGGCGGAAATTTGTTTTGCAGAACCGCTGGGAGGTGGTCAGTCACCTGGGCCAGGGCGGCATGGGCACCGTCTATATTGCCCGCGACTTGAGGCTGGCGAACCGGCAGTGCGTGGTGAAAAAGTTGCGCGACGACTTTTTCCGCCAGGAGGACAAGGAGAAGGCCCTTACCTTCTTCCAGCGTGAAGCCGTAGTTTTGAGCCGGCTCAGCCACCCTAACATCGTTCACGTCCTCGACTATTTCGAGGAGCATGGCGACTACTTCCTGGTTATGGAGTACGTCGAGGGCGAAAACCTGCAGCAAATGCTGACCAGGCGTGGTGAGCCTTTTCCGGAAGAGCAGGTATTAGCCTGGGCGGCCCAGATAGCCGAAGTACTGCATTATTTGCACAGCCACGATCCGCCCGTAATTTATCGAGATTTGAAGCCTAGCAACGTGATGATCGACACAAAAGACCGGGTTAAACTGGTCGATTTCGGCATTGCCAGACCTTATGCCGAGGATGCAGACAACACTCACGTCGTCTCTGCCGGTTATTCTCCGCCCGAACAGTACTGGGGCGCCGCCGATCCGCGGTCAGACATCTATGCTCTGGGCGCCACTATGCACTTTTTGTTGACGGGGCAGGAGCCTTTAGCTTTGCAGACGTCCAGCCCGCGTAAGCACAATCCGCGCATTAGCGAGCGCGCCGACCTGTTGGTGCAACGCGCCACAGCTCAAGATATCTGGTTGCGCTTCCAAACCGCACCAGAGATGCAGGAAGAGCTGGAGCAGGTTTTAATACCCGGAAGCGGGCGCGGATTCAAATTCGCCAACTGGGTGATTGCCTTCATGGCGATTTTGGTGACTGGTCTCAGTCTTCTCGCCTTTACTCGCTTCGCCGACATGAACAAAAATCAAAACGAAGAAAAAGCCAAATACGACGAACTGGCCAGGAAGCTAGCTGATATGAAGCAGCAGCGTTACGGCAAAGAGAAGGAACTCGAGATGCTCAGGCATTATGCTAATGCCCAAAAGAGTGCGGAAGAAACGAGACAAACCGGCGTTCAGATTGCTGAGCCGGCAGCCTCTGTTGATAAGCCAAAACGCATGGTCACTGCTTTTAAAGAACAGGACGAAGCACAGCTCACCGATCCCGAAGGCTTGCCGCCGCTCGATGGTCAAGCACCGCCTGCGAGTGTGGATGGCAACGGGGATCCCACTGATCCGAAGCCCTAGTCTAGTAACTGCATTTATCGCACTGAGTGCATTGATGCAGTGCGATTTTTATCAGTGGATCATTTGCTTGGCTGCCAGAATGATTACGGTGGCGCCGAAAAGCAGGCGGTAAGCGACGAATAACCAGGTGGCGTGATTTTGCAAATATTTGATCAGCCAGGCGATAGCTATATAACTAACCACTGCCGATACCACCAAGCCAACGATCAAATCGGTTGTACCGGTGCTGCTCAAGCCCGCTTCGAACATGTGTTTGAGCTCGAGCAGCCCGCCTAGTGTAGTGGCTGGAATGCCGAGCAAGAAGCTAAAGCGAGCTGCGTCAGCTCGATTCATATTGAGCAGCATGGCCACAGTCAAAGTCGAACCACTGCGTGAACAGCCGGGTATAAGAGCCATAGCTTGCCCCAAACCGACGAGCAAACCGTCGCGAGCGCCGATCTCAGATAATGTGCGTTCGTGACTGCCCATTTTTTCGGCAACTGAAAGCAATAAGGCCATAAAGATCGAGGCGCCGCCTATCACGAACAAGGAACGCAGAGGACTGCCTTCAGCTTCCAGTAAGTGCTTGAGCAAAAGACCGAGAATGCAAATGGGAAGGGTTCCTAAGAGAATTCCACCCAGCAATCTGACGTTGTGATCGCCGAAATCCTGTTTTTTCACGGCTGTCAGGGCGCCACTACTGATGGTGATGATATCTTTCATGAAATAACCAAAGACGGCGAGCACGGAGCCCAGTTGGATGACGGCGGAGTAGGCAGCGCCAGGATCTGCCCAGCCCAACATGGCCGGTACGACACGCAGATGGGCGGTGCTGCTGATTGGCAGAAATTCGGTCACACCCTGCACTACACCTAGAACAATTGCTTCCATTATCGACATCGAGCCGTCAGTCATGGCGATCTACTTTTCCTCTTATTCCTTAGTTTCGCTCTCATCAGTTTTGGCTGTATCAGAATTTTGATCTGAGCCGCCGACGAATGGTGAATTCTTTGTGCCACCGCTATCGGTGCCAAGCCAGCTCGACAAGCCGGTGTAAGTTCGGCGAGATCCGTCACTGGCAGTGGCTGCATCCTTTACGGCTTGCAGCACCTGTGCTTCATCGCCTCTGGTTTTGCCACCGAGCATGACGAGCAGCTTGTCCAGAGCGCGGACAGCTTCGTCGCTTAATTCGGTGAATTCCAATCCCATGACGGTTTTGTTGGCTAGCCAATTATGCTCTACGCGAATTACTCTGGCCAGGGCGGGAATCTCTCCGGCATGTGATTGGAGCACGATTTTGACACTACTGCCGGTTTCCACTTCGCCGGAAACTTCATGCCCGGTTTCGAGGGCGATGCCGGAGCGACTGATGTCTCGGCTGCGCACTTCCTTAGCCAGCTCTTGATCCGACTCCGAGGTGAGTTTGACCGGTGCGTCGAGATTGACGCGTTGACTGAGCCTGCGCTGCACGAGTGGTTCTAACTTAGGTGATGAGCTGAGCATCACAGTTTGTCGCTCGACTATTTGAGTGGCCGAAACCGTGGCCGACCATAAACCGTTGAAACTGACATCCGGCTCATCATTGACGAACCAGATGCGGGTGCCTTTGGGCAAGACTTTATTCTGTTCTTTGCTGGTCTTCAGCTGAAAAACCAGACCGGAAGTCGATCGATCAATGATGGTGGCACGGCCGAAGCCAATTTCCCCGGGATTGATTTCTACTTTGACTTTGTAGATTTTGCCGGGTTCAAACATATATTCGTAGTGGAAACCTTTGAAAGATACGCAGAAAAGATAAGCACTGCGCACAACCAATTATCGCATTGATTCTCTCTTGGGATTTGGGTTGTACTTTTCAGCTCTGCAATCGATTGGCTACAGTCAGTGCCACTTTGTATACATCGGCGCGACGCAAGGCGAATTGGTCTGACAATGCTTGAGCTGTGTCTTTCACTGTCTGACCGGCGACCAGCATTTTTTCGATAGCTGCTTCCAGAGCCGCACCTTCCGGCAGTTGTTCTCGCTCAGCCTTGCGACCTTCGATAATCAGAACTAACTCACCACGCACGCTTTCGTTCGCATATCGAGCAGATATTTCGCTTATTTTTAGACGAAGGAATTCTTCATGTATTTTGGTCAGTTCCCTGGCCAGGCATGCCTGGCGGTCGCCAAGCACAGATTCGACTTGCGCTAGCGTTTTCATCAATTTATGAGGGGATACATAGAACACAATTGTGCGCTCTTCGCCAAGCAGCTGTTTTAGCCGGGATTGCATCTCGCTTTGTTTGTCGGGTAGAAAACCTTCGAAGGCGAAACGGCTGGTGGGCAGTCCGCTTCCGACTAATGCTAAAAGAAATGCACTGGGACCGGGAATTGGTACGACTTTCATATCGAGAGCGATGGCTTGATTGACGATCTGATAGCCCGGGTCGGAAATCAGTGGCACGCCGGCATCCGAGATCAACCCCACAGTTTGCCCTGAGGCGGCGGCCTCAGCCAACAAATCGAAACGTTGCCGCTCGTTGTGCTCGTGACAACTGAGCATCTTTTTCTTCAAATCAAAGTGGTTGAGAAGCTTGATCGTCACTCGCGTGTCCTCAACCAGGAGAAAATCACAAGCGTCAATAACTTCCACCCCGCGCCGGCTGAAATCTTTTAAATTGCCAACTGGAGTGGCTATTACGTATAACGTGCCGGCCATAAAAAGCTTAGTCAGTCAGTCCTTTTTTCAGACGAAAATGGAACTGTAGCTTATTCAAGCGGAGCAATTTCAATATCTGAACGGAAAAGTTATTTACAGGGTTATCTACACCTGTAGATATTTTAAGCTCGGTTCTTAAACGCACTGACTTGCAATTCTGGCTGGCTCCTGCTGATTTTCAGCGTATTGCGAATGGACATACTTTTGTGGTATCAAGCACGGTGCAAGCCACGCCTTCAGTTTGTATTAACCGCCTCCCATGTCCAGCTCGGTCTTTCCATCCAAAGTGACAGGTCGCGCTCTCGTCGCTTTAATCGGCGTGTTCGCCATCTCCTGGCAATCGAATTCTAAGGCTCAAGCCTTGCCATTCAGGCGACCGGCTCCAGCCCAGCTCAAAGCCAAAGAGATCGCTCCCACAATTCATGATAAGTGGGCGGTTCTGGTCGGACTGAGCCACTTTCAAGACCCGGGAATCACGGCTCAGCCATTTTCAGAGCGAGCAGTGATGGTTCTGCGTTCAGCTCTCTATGATCCTGAAGTGGGCAAATTCGAACGCGATCACGTCGTCAGTTTGATCCAGGAACAGGCGACGAAGCAAGCAATCGTAGAGGCTCTGGCCGATTCTTTTCTGATGAAGAAAGCCCTGCCCAATGACTTGATCTTCATTTATCTTTGCTCGAAAGCGTTGCCCAACAAGAACGGCACGGCTTTGACAGTTTGCGCGTACGACACAACGCTCGCTTCTGCCGACCGAACCGGTATCGATTTGCAAGATGTCTTGACGCAGTTGCGTCATCGCACGCAATGCAAAAACATCATCTGCTGCCTCGATCTTTCGCCTTTGTCTGATGATTCGTCGCCACCGACGGCTCAACTTTTTTCGTTGCCAGCCAATTTCGTTCTTGCCGACAAGACCTCGAAGCCCACCCCATTGGAGCGCCTGGCTCTAATGTCTAATGTCAGTCTTTTCTCGGCGTCTGCGCTTCTCGATCCTTCCTATCAATCCGAGTCACGGAAAAACTCTTACTTCGGTTACTACCTGGCTGACAGTTTTCGTCAGCCTGGACCGCTCCAACCTTTGCATGAAGTCAGTCAGTTCGTTTCCGACAATGTGCGCAATGATGTCAATCACGAATTGCATAAAGAGCAAAATGTCGAACTGCGGTTAGCCGCTGACAATGCCGGTTTGGGCGCAGTGGCTCTCGGTGTAGTTGGGGGCAAACCGCAAGCAACTGCACCAATGCGGATCGGGCATCAATACGATCGGCTGGCTTTAGATCGTCCCGATCTCATGTTGGGCGCCACACATAATTCCACATTGGCGGCCAAGACCGAAGATGGAGCGGCGGCAGACGACGATGACGACGACGAGCCCAGTCAGGAAGTCGACATGGGGCCGTATCTCAAGCATATGAAGAGTGTGATTCAGGCTAAATGGCAGACTCCCAAAGGGCTCGAGCAGAAAAAAGTAGTCGTCGTTTTCACTATCCTTAAAGATGGAACGATCGCAGATCCGGAAATCACCGAAGCCAGCGGTGCCCCCGAAGTCGATCAGTCTGCTTTGCAAGCTCTCAAGGTCGCTTCACCCCTGCCCCCATTACCGATGGGTGCCCCAAAATCAATTCGTGTTAAATACAAATTCGAATGGAAGGTTGCCCGCCAGCCGTGATCTAGGCAGGTGAATTGCTCCTGAATTCACGAATACTTAAGGTTCGGACTACGTAATAACCACATTGACGGTCCTGGACCCGGGGCGTAACCTGGTAATTAAGGCACCTGACTGTATTTCACTGTTGTGTCAAGGGGGAGTTCTTAGTCATGGGACAGCGGCACCGTCCGGAGCAGCATTCTGGACCGCTTGATCAAAAAGCGGAGGGCAGAGCGCCACACGGCGTGGAAGCCGAACTGCACTCCCAACTGCCAGGTCAAAAGATTGAAGTCGCTAACAAACAAGTCAGTGATGTACCAGCCGCGATAGCCGGCACACAAGATGCAACGTTCGTCGCTGACGGTTCTAAAGCTCATGCGGCTATCGCCAGCATATACAACAGACTGCAGGGATTGCCCGAGCATTACAAAATGGCGTTCTTCGAAGGTCAAGATCCCAACAATTTGATTATTCAGCACTTGAAAGATCAAATCCTTAAAAACAACAGTAGTCTGGCCTGATGTTGAAGAGGCCGCCTGACGAGCCGAACTTCGACCCGACTGAGAAGGTCCAGCCCGATCGCGCGCGCGAACAGAAAACCCAGATGAAAACTACGATAGGTAAAGTCGTACACGGTCCACATGCGGCCGATCGTTTCCGTTGGTTAGTGGCAAGAACGCTGGGACAGCCGAAAAAAGACGATTGTCAATAAGTGTCCTCGGGGACCTGGCAGTTTGCTGAAGACTCGAGTGTGACAATGCTCGCCTTTGAGAACAACGCCCGTACGGCTCTTGTGCTAAGATCGACGACCGTTATATATACAGCCGTCAGGAACATAGTCGTGCCTAATATCAAATCCGCCATCAAACGTGTCGAAGTAGCAGAGCGCAACCGCCTGCGTAATAAGTCATGGAAATCAGCAATCCGGACTGTCAGAAATGAAGTAACCGATTCGGTCAAAGTTGCCGACAAAACAAAAGCTGCCGAAGCTCTGAAAAATGCCTATCAAGTCATTGATAAGGCAGTCTCTAAAGGCATTTTGCATAAGAATTCAGCGGCGAGAAAGAAATCCCGTCTCGCTATTCAATTGCTCAAAATTGGTGCTAAAACCAAGTAAGGATTGAGCAGCTAGGATTTTCGAGCTATAGTTGTGCCTGGCGGCGCTCGTAGTTTGCGCTGGCTTGGCAAATTTGAGCTGAGGGACAAAATTGGAATTAGACGCGGCCGCGGCTCAGAGCTTGCTAGGGCAACAGAGACAGTCCCCTCGAATGAGTGCAGATATCGATCTCGAAAAAATCAACGGACCTATACATTTCGTCGGCATCGGCGGCATCGGCATGTCGGCAATTGCGAGACTTCTCCTGGCCCAAAATCGCGCTGTGTCAGGTTCCGATCAAAGCGAATCTGAGATTACTCACGAGCTGACCGCGCTCGGCGCCAAGATATACATCGGACATAAAGAAGAAAATGTGCACCATGCCGGTGCTCTTGTCGTATCAACGGCAATTGCCACTGCCAATCCCGAGCTAATCTGGGCCCGGTCTGCGGGCATTCCGATCTGGCATCGTTCTGACTTGCTTTACCATATCGGCCGCATGTCCAAATTGATTGCAATCACGGGCACGCACGGCAAAACCACGACGACTGGCATGATTGCCCAGTTGATGCTCGATTGCGGCTTGAAACCATCGGTGGTGGTAGGTGGAATTTTCGAACGAATCGGCTCGAATGCATTAGCCGGTAACGGCCAGTATTTTGTTTTGGAAGCCGATGAAAGCGATCGCACTCACGCCAATGTGATCTCGCACATCGCAGTCTTGACCAATATCGAGGCGGACCATCTGGAAAATTATCCTGGTGGTGTCACCCAAATCCGTGAAGCGATGACATCGTTTGCGCGCAATGCCGAAGACTCAGTCGTCATCTGCATTGATGATCCTGGCTGCCGTTCGATTCTGCGCAGTTTGGAAGCAGCCGGCAAGCGCATCATTACTTACGGTCGCAGAAACAGCCAATTCAAACCGCTTTATAGTTACGAGAGTCTATTCGGAACCGAAATGCTTGTCTTTAAAGAAGGCGTGCAGCTCGGCCGCGTCACGCTGGCAGTGCCCGGTGAACACAATAAACAGAATGCCCTCGGTGCGATCGCCACCGGTTTGCAGTTGGAGCTGGCTTTCCCGGTCATGGCTGAAGCGCTGGGCAATTTCAAAGGCGTCGATCGCCGTTTTCAAATCATCGGTGAAGAAGACGACGTGCTTGTCGTCGATGACTATGCGCACCATCCGACCGAAGTCAAAGCGACTTTGCAGGCGGCTAGACAATATATCGACCAAGTGAAAAAACGCACCGGTGTTTCGCGCCGTCTCGTGGCTGTTCTTCAGCCGCATCAACCAGGGCGCCTGCGTGATTTCTGGGAAGACTTCTGCACCTCGTTGAGTGGAGCCGATTTGGCTCTAATCGCGGATGTCTATATTGCCCGAGGTGGACCGATCGAAAATATCGATTCGCGCCGATTCGCGGCTTGTGTCAAACATGAAAATGCCCATTATGTGCCAGGCTCGGTTGAAGAACTTTCGCACTCGCTGATCGAGTATATCCAGCCGCATGATCTGGTTTTGACAATCGGTGCCGGCGATATCACCAAGTTAGGACCGCAACTATTAGCTGTGTTGAAGAATTCGAAGGCAAATGGAAGCCGCAGCTAACGTACCTTTGTGGCGGTACACCACTCTGAAGATTGGCGGCGAAGCGGAGAAGTTTTGTCAACCGACTACCGTCGATGATCTGGTCGAATTGACAGTCGCACTTTCAGCCAAGGGCGCGCCCTGGTTTATTCTGGGTGGTGGTTCCAATTTGCTCGTCTCGTCTGCTGGTTACAAGGGCACGGTGATTCGCACTGTCGAGCTGAAAAGCATGAGCAATCCCGAAACTCTCATTGTCGAAGCCGAGGCTGGAGCTCGCTTGCCGCACCTGGCTCGGTATGCCGCTTCGCTAGGATTGAGCGGACTGGAATTTCTGGTCGGTGTGCCCGGCACTGTCGGTGGTGCGGTAATCATGAACGCCGGCGCGCACGGCAGTTGTGTGGCTAACGTTTTAGAAGAAGTGACTGTCTATGACAGCGTCAAGAACGCGATCGTGAAAATCAAAAACGCCGATCTCGACTTTACTTATCGCCGCTGCGCCCTGGATTCAGCCAAACATGTGGTTCTTTCGGCGCGATTCAGGTTGATCGCCGACGTGCGTGAAGTGATCGAAAAAAATACCAAGCATAATGAAGAGTATCGCTGGCAAACCCAGCCACTGGGTTGGCCCAACGCCGGCAGCACTTTCAAAAATCCGGAACCGACGAGAGGGGCAGGTTTGCTTTTGGATCAAGCCGGCGCTAAAAATTTGAAAGAGGGACAAGCGGCAGTCTCTGCGCTGCATGCTAATTTCGTCATTAATATGGGTGGTGCCACATCAGCCGAAGTCGCTTCGCTTGTCGGGCGCATGCAAGACTGTGTTTTCAAAACATTCTCTGTGCAGTTGCATCCTGAATGGCGCACGCTGGGTGAATTCAGCGAAGCAGAGCAGAAGCCTTGGCTCAGCTGAAGTTAATTTCTCCTTCAGACATATGCAGAGAAAAGCTTGTCCAGACGTTATTATTAGTGGTGGGAATCCGGCGAATTAGTCTGTTTATCTAGTCTATATCTTTCTGGAATGCCCGGTTTGGCCCTTGCGTGACCTAACAGGAAATGATGCTGGCAGTGGGCGAAAAAACTCTGAACGTAGTCAGAATCGGAAACTCTGGTTATCCGATCATCATGATGCATGGCTGGGGACAGTCTCTGGAGTCGCTCCGAGCCCTGGGCGAGTTGCTCTCTGCCTCATGTCAGGTACATCTGGTCGACCTGCCTGGATTCGGTCGTTCGCCTCTGGAAGCCGATGACTGGGACACAATCCAATACGCAGAGCGCATTGTTGCGTATATGGATGAAGCAGGCATTGCTAAAGCCGATCTGCTTGGTCATTCT
>CAJCHQ010000011.1 GCA_903970295.1 Bryobacterales bacterium | reverse complement strand
CGCCAGGACCTGCGTCTCCATGACAATCCCGCTTTGAATTTCGCGGTGGAGCGAGGTTTGCCTGTAATTCCCGTCTACATCTGGAGTCCCATCGAGGAAGGCAAATGGCCTGCCGGTGGTGCAACTAAGTGGTGGCTCCATCAAGCGCTCAATGCATTGAAAACAGATTTAGCCAAACACGACCTTGATTTGCTCGTGCGCGAGGGAAAAAGCGCCGAGCAATTGCTTGGGTTGGCCGATCAGAGCGGTGCCAAACTGATTCTCTGGAACAGGCGATACGAGCCGGCTGCGCGCAAGCGCGACGATGACGCGAAGAGAGAATTGGAGAAGCACGGACTGAAAGTTGAAACTTTCAATTCCACTCTGCTTTGCGAACCGCAACGGATTTTCAATAAAGAGGGGCGTCCATTCCGCGTGTTCACATCGTACTGGCGCGCCTGCCTGGAAGCTCACGAGCCCGACGAGCCATTACGCGCGCCCTCACTGATTGCTCCTTTTAAACATACATTGCAGTCATTGAAAATCGAGCAACTTGAGCTTGAGCCGAAAATCGATTGGGCGGGCGGTATCGAGGCGGCATGGCGGCCAACCGAAGCGGGCGCTCACGAAAATTGCGCGAAACTAATGAAAAATGTTCTTGCCGATTACGAGACTACGCGAAATTTCCCGGATCAAGCAGGCGTTTCGAGATTATCTCCCTTTCTACATTTTGGCCAAATCAGTCCCCAATATATCTGGCACGCGGTCAAGAAACATGCTGCCACCATGGACAGTGCCAAGGCTCGCACCAGTGCTTCTGTATATTTGAGAGAATTGGGCTGGCGCGACTTCGCCTATTACCTGCTCTATCACTTTCCTCAAACACCCGAAGAGCCGCTCTATGAGCAGTTTGCCAAATTTCCTTTCCGCCAGGACGGCCAGGCGCTCAAAGCTTGGCATCGCGGTAAGACAGGTTATCCCCTGGTTGACGCCGGCATGCGTGAGTTGTGGGCGACCGGTTGGATGCACAACCGAGTGCGCATGGTCGTCGCTTCGTTTCTGGTTAAAGACCTGCTTTTGCCCTGGCAAGCGGGCGCGAAATGGTTCTGGGACACATTGGTCGACGCCGATCTGGCAAGCAATACGCTGGGTTGGCAATGGGCGGCCGGCTGTGGGGCCGATGCAGCTCCCTATTTCCGTATCTTCAACCCATTGTTGCAAAGTAATAAATTCGACCCCGAGGGGAACTATATCCGGCGCTGGGTGCCGGAATTGGCTAATCTAAGCGCGAAAAGTATTCACAATCCTCTCGCCTCCACTGCACAAGAGCTGGCAAGAGCCGGTATTATCCTAGGTAAAACTTATCCATTGCCAATGGTCGATCATGCGGTAGCCCGGCAACGGGCGCTCGAAGCTCTCAAAAAAGTAAAGAAGAGCGACGGGAACAGCAAATAAGGAAAGTCAAATGGTGGCGTCCCGCCAAAAAAAGGAAAGCAAAGATCTCGACCCGATCGATCACATCGCTATATCTGTAAAAGATGTCAAGGCTGCCGTCGAATGGTACACGCAAACATTCGTTTGCGAAGTCGACTATCAAGATGAGACCTGGGCATTTCTGAGCTTCAATAATATCAAGCTGGCCCTTGTCATTCCCGAACAGCATCCACCACACATAGCTTTCGTCACCCCAAATGCCGAAAGTTTCGGTCAATTGAAAAAACATCGCGACGGCACCGAGTCGGTCTACGTTAACGATCCGTCTGGAAACTCGGTCGAGGTCATGGCCCCTTATCCAGCCGACCCAAAAGGGGGCGGCCGATGATTTCGGCACTGCCGGTGGTGATAGTCGGCGGCGGACTATCGGGTCTTGCTTGCGCCCGCTATTTGCAGAGCAAGGAAGTGCCTTTCTTGCTCTTTGAGGCGTCAGATCGGGTGGGCGGTCGGGTCGCCACCGACAAGCATGAAGGCTTTACTTTCGATCGTGGTTTTCAAATTCTTTTGGCTGCTTATCCGGAATGTAAGAGCATTCTCAACTATGATGCGCTCGATCTGCACAGTTTTTACCCAGGTGTCATGGTTTTTTCCAATGGGCGTTTACACAAGTTAGGCGACCCATTTCGCAAGCCTCTGGATGCTTTTTCTACATTGTTTGCGCCGGTTGGCAATCTCGTCGACAAAGCGCGAGTGGCCATGCTCAGTCGCGATCTATCGGCAATGACGACCGAACAGATTTTCGGGCACCGCGAGCGACAGACGAAAGCTTTTTTGGGTGAATACGGCTTTAGCGAAGATATGATTTTCAAATTCTTCCAACCCTTTTTGTCCGGGGTATTTCTCGAGAAAGATCTGCGCACATCCAGCAAAATGTTCGAATTCATCTTCTCGATGTTTGCCACGGGTGACGCTTGCCTGCCCGCCCAGGGTATGGCCGCTATTCCCGCCCAATTAGCCAGTCAATTGCCGGCTGACTCAATCCGGCTGAAAACCAAAGTGCACACGCTCCAGGAAGGTCTTCTTCTGGTCGGCGCTGGCGAAAAGATAAACGCCCGTGCGATCGTGATTGCCACAGAAGGTCGCGAAGCGTCGAGACTTCTGACCAATTTTCCGCCGGTGCGTTCGCACTCAGTCACGAGTCTCTACTACTGCGCCGATAAGGCGCCAGTCTCTGAACCGATTCTGATGATCAACGGCGACGGACATGGGCGGGTCAATCACGTCACAGTTCCGAGCAACGTCAGTCCCAGCTATGCTCCGGCAGGGCAAGCTTTGATTTGTGTTTCAATTGTCGGCACGCCCTTTGATTCGGAAAAGTCGGCAGACGAGAGCGTTCGCCGCGAACTGGATGTCTGGTTCAAAGGTCAGGCATCCAAATGGCGTTATTTGCGTGGTTACGCAATAAATGATGCCTTACCAGACCAGTCTGCCCCGATTCTCGAATCCCCTCAGCGGTCGGTTAAATTCCGCCCGGGAATTTATGTTTGCGGGGATCACCGTGACAACGGTTCAATCAACGGCGCCCTCGTCTCTGGGCGGCGGGCCGGCGAGGCGATTGTGAAGGATCTGGTCGGCGTTCACGTCGGATAAGTGTTTTAGCAGGCTTGACAAGCGGGCAGATCATAATAATATTGCCGTCTCGCTGGCTAGTTCTGCTTTTGCTATCATCTTCAGTTGTGCACAGTTAATCGGCCGTTGGCATGCTCGCTCATTCATGACGGACAGGACAAAAAGTTGACATTCGACCAAAACCGGGGACAAGAAAAGCTGAAGAAATGCCCGGCTTGTAATCGGGAATTTGTTGGCACTCTGGTTGTTTGCCCGCAAGACAGCACTTTGCTGATTCCGGTCAAGAAAGATGCTTTAATCGGCACCAAAGTAGCCGACAAATATGAAGTGCTTTCTGAGGTCGGTCATGGCGGCATGAGTATCGTTTACAAGGCTCGTCATGAGCTGATGGATCGCATTGTCGCGATCAAGATGCTGCAAGCAGCTCTCGTCAACGATCAAACCAGCATCAAGCGCTTTCAACAAGAAGCACAAGCGGCAAGCTGTCTTACCCATCCCAATGTGATCGCCGTCCATGATTATGGTCTGGCACCGTCCGGGCAACCCTATCTGGTCATGGATTTTCTCAAAGGTGAAAGTCTGGCCGACCTGATTAAGAAAGACAATCATGTCGATCCCCTGCGCGTCGCCCATATTTTTATTCAGGCTTGCGATGCTCTCGAGCATGCGCATCAAAAGGGTGTGCTACACCGCGATCTCAAGTCGGGCAATATTATGCTGACTGAATTCGAAGGTCATCATGATGTAGTCAAAGTCGTCGACTTCGGCATCGCCAAACTGATGCCCAATTCAGGCAAGCAAATTCAGAATCTCACTCAGACCGGGGAGATTTTCGGCAGTCCCATCTATATGAGTCCGGAACAATGCCTGGGTCAACAGCTCGATGCCCGTTCCGATATCTACTCAATGGGCACTATGCTATATGAAGCACTGACTGGTATGCCACCACTTATGGGTGATACCATTATCGATACCATGCAGATGCATGTTGCGACAAAGCCGCAACCGTTCAATGCGGTGCGCCCAGATCTTCGCATTCCTCCGGAACTGGAGAAAATATTTTTCCGAGCGGTTGAGAAAAAGCAAGAAGATCGTTTTCCGTCGATGGCGATTTTTCGCGAAGCCCTCGAAAAAGCGCAGGAGAAAATTGTGGCAGACGCCGGCATGGAGCCGCCACGCCCGCGATTTGGACCGCGTGGCACTAAGCAAAACCTGTCGGCCACCGGTCAAACATCCAGGGCAAATCTGCAACCGGTCTCCGAGGAAAATTTATTTGGCGACCGTCCGGTCAACGAAAATGCTCACATGGGTCGGGCACCGACTCCGATGGTGCCACCGCGACCGGTGACACGCACGGCTCCCGGTGCTGTCTCGAGGCGCATGTCATCGCCCTTTGACGCACCATCAACAGTGCCGGCCAAGCGCACGCGGGAAGATTTCGAGTTGCCTCCCGAAGCCGACCGGCCGAGTCGCTCCAAAACTTTGCGTCAAAGCGAAACCAGCAGCAACGAAATAAGAAAACCGATCCAGCCGCAGGTGAACAAGGGCAATAGCAAAACCGGCATGATTGTAATGATTGTCATGGTGGCAGTGGGAGTGGTTCTGGCGATCGGTTACTTCGTTTTCACGATGATTCCCCACTAAGATGGCAGCCCTTTCACCTCTTGACTGGCGCGAGCCTGATGGCGAGAGGAATTAGCAGGGCTTTTCGAACCCGAAAACCCCTCCGACTCAGCAATTTTGGTCTTAAAAATGGCTCCCGAGGCTGGATTCGAACCAGCGACCAAGTGATTAACAGTCACCTGCGCTACCACTGCGCTACTCGGGAATAGCGGAACGAATCAATATATTATCATGGGTGGAAGGAAGCGCACCCTTGGCGGTTATACTTTGTAGCGATTAGCCGGGAAACATTTTGGCAGGGGCAGCAGAGGTCAAATCAATGAAGGGCTTGTTCGGCACACAGAAAGTCAGCAAAGGCTTTGCCAATGAAGCCGTCGGCATGGTGCAAATGTTTTTTCGCCATCGCGGAATGGACCCCGCCAGACAAGAGGTTGAGGGGGCGGAAGGCTGTGGCTGGTGGCTCACAGAAGGCTCAGCCAAAATCTACATATTTGTTCAAGACAGCCCGAACGGCGCTTTGCTGAGAATTACCGGACCGATCGTCTTTTTGCCAGCCAATGATCGTGAAGTTTTTTACAGACGATTATTGGATCTGAATACTAACCTTACCAACTGTGCCCTCTCTGTTCACGACAATGTCGTTCTAGTGGTTGCTCAACGCCCCACTCTCGGCATGGTTCAAGAAGAATTGGAAGAGCAAGTTTGGAACGTCGCTTATGTCGCCGATTTGCTCGACAACAAATTAGCTGATGAATTCGGTGTGCAGCTCTATTCGGAGCAGGCGCGCGCAGGCGCAAGCGGCGGATGAAACTCTATTGACAGCGACACACACACTCGAAGACGACGATATCCGCTACGTAACAGAATTGACTCAGGAGGCTGGTCGTTTGGCCATCGAAATGCGTTCGGGGGTCAGTATCCGTGAAAAGACCGGACCTCAAGACATCGTCACTGCTGCCGATCTAGCTCTTTCCAAATTGATTGTCGAGCGATTGACATCGCGCTTCCGTCATGACCTGGTCGTCTCCGAAGAAGATGAGGTGCATGAACGCGAAGGTTCTGCTCGGCGTGTCTGGTTAGTCGATCCGATCGACGGCACCGACAACTATGTTGCCAACGACGGCCAGTATTCGGTCATGATCGGCTTGCTCGAAGATTGCAAACCGACTTACGGTTGGGTTTATGCACCGGCACTTAAAACGATGTATTACGGTGGTCCCGGTGCCTGCGCCTGGAAGCAAGCAGAAAATGGTCAACCAATTGCTTACCGAGAATTGAAACCACCTTTGAACGCCGAGCAAAAAGCGCGCGTGATGATGGGATTTCGCGACCGCAAAAATAATCCGTGGGTGATCACCCATCCCCAGGTGACGTTGATCAAGGCTGGAAGCATCGGCATCAAGGTGGCCAAAGTTCTAGACAACGAAGCCGATCTTTTCGTTCATTTATCAGGCAAGCTGAAAACCTGGGACACGGCAGGGCCAGCCGCTATCGCTCTGGGTGGTTTTCTGGAAGTGGGGGGAATGACCGCTGACGAATTGATTTTTCCTCTGCCGGCGGTTCGCCAAACCACCTCTGTAATCATCGGTCGCCCGGGTGCCCTCGCCTGGTCGCGCCGTTATCTCGACCACAAACCGACGGATGTACCACTGCAGATATGAGCTTAATTACCAAAAACGGAGACCTCGAAAATATCTGCCAGGAAATCGATGCTGTCGGTCGCTGCGCCATCGATCTTGAATTTATACCGGAGCGTACCTACACGCCGATTCTCTGTCTCGTGCAAGTGGCGACCGACAAAAATGCTTATGTGATCGATCCGGTCGCCTTACCGGATTTGAATCTGCTCTGGAATCGTATATCTGATCCCAATGTGTTAGTGGTTTTGCATGCAGCCAATCAGGATCTAGACATTATTCATTCATTGTCCGGCAACGTGCCGCAAAACATCTTCGACACTCAAATCGGTGCCGGATTTGCTGGGCTGGGGTATCCACTCGGTTACGGTAAGCTGCTCAATCAATTGCTCGCGATCACTATCGATAAAACGGAAAGCTTCACTGAT
>CAJCHQ010000010.1 GCA_903970295.1 Bryobacterales bacterium | reverse complement strand
ATTCATCTGGTCCGGCGACAAAATGTGCGAAGCCCGTGATGCAGGGGGGACATTACAAAAACAGTACTTCCAGTACGGGCAAACATTTAGCGGCAGCGATTACTTTTACACCAAAGACGAAGTTGGATCTGTTAGGGAAATGACCGACAGCAGCGGGAACATCCAAGCAGCATATTTTTATAACCCCTATGGTAAAGTCACGCAGCTTGAAGGCAGCCTAACATCAGACTTTCAATACGCTGGATATTACTTCCATGCACCGAGCGGACTTAGTTTTGCCGTACATCGCACATACAGTCCCACGCTTAGCCGTTGGCTAAGTCGGGATCCAATCGGGGAGAGTGGAGGGGTTAATCTGTACGAATATGGTGATAACGACCCCACCGCAAATGTCGATCCCAGCGGTACGCTACCGCAAGCGGTTATCTTAGGGATTTTGTTTATACCCGGTTTAGGAGAGGTGGAATTAGTTCTAATTGGCGGCGTGGCTGTGCTGGGAATAGTTTACGCAACTGGACAAATACTTGGTCCAGGGCTACTAAACATGGCGCAACATGGTAAAAATGACTTAACTAACGAATGGACTAGAGACGCACTAAATCAAACCGACACAGATCCATGCAAGTGGCTTGAATGTCAGCTTGCTGCAGCGACGGATTCAGCGGTAAAGATGAAAATAAAACAGGCTATGAAGGGTCTTAAGTGCAAACCGAGTCGCCAGACCAAGGACGACCCAAAGAAGCCAGGCGAGAAATAGGATGTTTGCAAAATATGGACAGCAACAATTCGGGCAACAAATCTCTCACACATGCAGATCCCAGATCGGTCGATGAACTTGTGGCTGTTGCGCTAAGAGGCAATTTAAATGAGCGAGAGCAGGCGCTTTGGGCATTGCGGTACCGGGCAACGCGAGAGGTGTTTGAAACTGCGAGGAAGCTTAGCGGTGACACAGATCCACACGCGAAAAGACTTGGGGTGTGTATTCTTTCGCAATTAGGAGTGCCAGACCGGGTGTATGCTGACGAGTCCACCGCAATTTTATTGCAACTAATCGAGCAGGGCGAAAAAGATGAGTCTCTGTTGGAAGCGATCTGCTATGGATTCGGGCATCTCCGAGCCACAGCAGGAATCGAACAATTAGCTCGGCTAAAAAACCATCAAAGTTCACAGATCCGGGTAGCTGTAGTGAATGGTCTCATGTGCCAGACTAATCAACTTGCGATAAAGACACTTGTGGAAATGACTGCAGATACTGACGCCGCTGTTAGAAATTGGGCTACATTTGCGTTAGGCTCAATGGTCGATATTAATGCCCCGAGCGTAAATGATGCGCTACTTCACAGACTTGAAGACCCTGTAGATGACATTGGTGAGGAGGCTTTACTAGGCTTGGCACGTAGAAGAGACGGGCGAATATTGAGCCACCTTCAAAAGAAACTATCGTCGAACTCCGTCAGTGACCATTCGGTGGAGGCAGCAAAGGAGCTAGGAGATCAATCACTGTTACCACTCTTGCGCTCGCTCAAATTATGGTGGACATTGCGACCAAACCTACTAGATGAGGCGATAACTTCATGCAGCGTGAACGACGCAAGAGAGAATAAATAGTTTGCTTGAACACCTCAAGCAAAGCTGTACTACATTTTTGGGACATCTGTTAAGGTGGACTACGGCCGAGCAACCGGCTCCTTGCAGCGGTAGCCGTGAGTGCGCAAAGCGGCCAGTTTGCTGAGGTGTCGGTGTGCGTTCGAGATGGGGGCGTGCCTTTGCGTCAAGTCCAAGCCTGCGGTGTCCAGCTGCGGCATAAGCGGCACCTCCCCGCAAGCGGGTCCCCTCCATTATTCCTCGCTGTCCAGACCTGACGCGCGTCATCGCCCAGGGGCCTTCATCATCGCTCAAATGTACGCCTCTACCACCGGGTTTTCGACGATACCGACTCGGCGCCACCACAATCAAGCCCGAGGCTGCGGTCACTGCGTGAGGCTTGATTGCAGAGCCACGTCGGTTCCCTTGCCTTACCCGGTGCAGTTGCCGGATTTTTGAGGTTCTTCACTATGAACGAATTCAATCTCGACTACATAATCAACCCGATCGAAAAACAAACCTTGAACGATCTGTGGGATCTCTACTCCGACGAGGCCGAGGACCCGGATCAGCATACGTGCAATGAGCCGGAGTGCTTCGCCTGCCTGAAAGGAAACATCGCTGCAGCGATCGACAGATACATCAAAGCCGTTGATGACTACAAAACAAGGACCTATTACCGCCGAGAATACCTCGAGGATTTGCTGGCACTTTAATTCACCGGGGGCTCTGCCCCCATTTCTTGGCTCAGGCGAACACTGGTGTGAGATGGAGGATCGACCAGGGCAAATTTTTTGCGCACTCGGGAACAGCTAAAAGACTGCTGCGTCTTCGAAATTGAAAGCACAAAGTGAGAAATCCGAAGTGCAAAAATAACCAAAAGTGGCGTCCGCAAGGCGCCAATTTTTTTGGTCTTTTTTTTGATCTCGACAAGTCAATCGACAGGCGAGGGGCTGTAGTGCAATTGAAATTGTTGAGAGGAGTCGCTTCGAACTTGCTCACGAATTTCGGTTCGGCTGATTATATCGACTTCAAATGGAGATCGCGCCGGCTTGACCTCCTGCACAGCGATTATTTGATAAATAGTCGAGCCGGCGGACGCCAGTCGGCAAAGTTCAGACTCCAATCCAGAGTGTGAGGAACCACGAAAAATTGCCGAATTCGAACCACGAAAAGTTGCCGCTTGACAGAATTCGTTAGCGAGAATTTTCTTGACCGCTAAGGCGGCGTATCGTGAGAAATAGAAGTCGTCTTTCCGAGAGTAAGGATCGAAA
>CAJCHQ010000009.1 GCA_903970295.1 Bryobacterales bacterium | reverse complement strand
CAATCCGAAGGCGAAGCCGGCTCCCCAGTCGGACCAGCCCGAGGATGACGAAGCGCCGGATGCGGGCAAGGGTAACCAGCCGATGCTTCCCGTGATTCAGCAGTTGGTGACTGACTTCGCACAGGGCAGCAAGAGCCTGGCGAATTACCTCCTCAACACGCCGGCCAAGTGCCTTGCCAACGAGCACTATCCGGATGGTATGACTCTCAAGCAGCTGGTCTGTCTGACTCCGGCCATGCAGAAGGAGAAGATCGATCCGCTGAAGGAGCTGCTGAAGAAGGGTATTGGCAAAATCCCTCAGGATGGTCGCCACTACTTCTTCCACCACGTGGGGTCCGCCGCTACTCTGGCTTACGATGAACTCGTGGCTGCAGGAACGGATGCCTCCGAGGCGCTGGCACTCGTCAACAAGTCCGGGTTCGATATGATGGTGGAATTGCTGGGTCCCTGGGAGGATCTGGTGAGGAAGCTGGACATCTACAACCTGAAGTCTGCGAAGGTTCAGCCGACCAAGTAAGCCGGAACCTGGTTGGAGGCGGAAACAGAAATGTTTTCGCTCTCCAGTCAGGACTTCGGTCTCAGAAGGGATTTCGTGCCACAAGCGCGCCGTCCCTTCTTTTTTTCGGGCCTATCTACTGTTTCATATAGTCTCTGGCTTACCGGTGCACCGGATCGAATTCATCTACATGCTTTACCGTTGGCACCGCATCTGGTACCATGTAAAAAAGCTCACTTAGAAAACCTATGCGTAGATTCGGACTATACGGATATAAAACGCTCCAGCCAAATGCAAAAAAGAAACTATTCATCCCACTTGCGGTTCTTTTTGACTTTGGCAGTCTTTACGTTAGCAACTACTGTGATTTTTGTTAGTCACTCGATAATCAGGCTCTGTTCGACACTATTAACAAGACACCTTTGACGTCCCCAGGACACATTAGATCGCAGTGCGATAGCGGACTTTTAGTAAAGACCGAACTTTACACCGACGACGTTGGCATAAAAAGCCAGCTTGGGCACACCTATGCCTATGAAAGACTATCCACTTTGATGAAACCGATCAAAACCAAGGACAAACCAGAATGGTCAGAGGTCGAGCACGCGCCAGATAATTTTCTTTTGTTCGACAAGACACACACATTGGCAGTCCACGTGAATCCGCAAGAGGCATGCATTACGAAGGAGCTGGCCGGTCCAAGGTCTTTAGCCAAGGCGATATTGAAACCTCTCTAATACGGCCTCTCCAGAATGGAACCCGCCGGACCGCTGATTTGCCGCCAACTGGACAGCAATGGCAGGCAATTCTGCGATGCTGGAGGTGCTGGCGGCTATTGTGATATTTTGAGTGCCGGAATCCAGTTCTGACGTCGGTACCCCATTCGAGGCATTGTTTTTTGAATCGCACGTACGTTTTGCTGGCTATTGGCGCAGTTTTGGTTCTGACGGTCGGCCTTGGCGCACTCTGGTTGATCACCTCCAAAAATTCCAACCCCTTGTTTCTTGGCTACTACGACAAGACCGGAAAAGTCGCCATCCAGGCACCCCCTTTCGCCAATCGCACACGTCCGTTCAAAGAAGGGCTCGCAGGCGTTCGTTTGAGTCGCGACACTGTCGGTTACCTCGATACACATGGCCATGTCGCCTTCAAAATCGACACGGATGTCGATGATCCGCCCAACGGACCAGGAGTGCAGGACTTTTCCGAAGGAATGGTGCCGATCCGGCAGGACAAACATTGGGGTTACGCCGACAAGACGGGTAAGCTGGTGATTAAGCCCCAATACGACGATGCCATGCCTTTTCGCGAGGGATTGGCTGCCGTCAAACTTGGCGGTTTCTGGGGCTTTATCGACGCCAAAAACAAAACCGTGATCGAACGTCAATTTCTAAATGCTATGCCCTTCTCGGAAGGTTTGGCTGCAGTGATGACGGTCGACAAAAAAATCGGCTACATCGATAAAACTGTCAACGAAGATCATTCCACCCACTGGGTGATCCCAGCCAAATTCAGCATTGCCGGGCGGTTCCTGGAACAACGCGCCTGGGTGGATGATGGCTATTACATCGATCCTACCGGCAAAGTAGTAATCGATTTGACCGATCAAAATGCATTCGCTGAAGTAGAGCATGGACAACTCCTAGACGAAGATCAGCGCCGCCGGCAATACCACGAGAACATTCTCGAGTTCTATCTGAACCAATGCAGCATTTTTGACGTTCGCGACAAAGTCCTTGTCGACTGGAAAAAATCGAGTTGGCATCGTTGGAATCGAGCCACCGAATTCCATGAGGGTTACGCAGTCGTTAGTGCCGGCAGTTTCAAACGGTTCGTGGATAAAAACGGCAAATATTTTCTGCGCAGTATCGGCGGCGATGGCTTCGGCAGAACGGTAGTGTCGGCCAACTTCATGGTGGCAAATAGCTTTTCCGAAGGCGTCGCTTGCGTCAATCTAGAAGACAAATGGCACTACATGAAGCCGAACGGCGACCTGTTGACGCCGAATGATTACATCTCGGCATCAGATTTCAGCGATGGCATGGCGCGAGTAGAGTTAGTTGGGCAGTTTGCTTTCATCGACAAAAAAGGCAATATCATTTTCAACGTCAAAAAAGACCAGGGTTTGCCTTTCTCTGAGGGCTTCGCCCAAATCACCGACCATTACCCGGATCGTTAACATCTCCGCATTCGACATGCCAATGCTCTCCTATCTAAAATTGATTGTATAGCTTAAGCCGGGCGAGACCTCGGCAGTGCTCGGCTTGTTCGGCCAAAAATACAGTTGCAATCTAGCTGGCAAAGCCAACAGTTTAAATGTGAATTCCGGATTGGAAAAAGCGTTGCATCCTCCAGGCACCCCGGAAGTCCAGTCATAGTGCGCGGCTTGGACCAAAGAGCTTGTAACGATCGTGCCGGCCCCGGGTGGACTGACTAATTGCACATTTTGCGTTCCGGCAGAAATCGCGCCGATATATTTCATTCCCAGATCGTGTGCGTTGTAGGCAACTATGTTGAATTCTCCATCAGTGGCGGCAGAAAGAGGTACCTGAGAATATTGGTTCAAACGATCTAGAAAATTAGTGACATCGTAAGTTACTTCGACGCGAGCCTCTTGCGCGAAAAATTGTAGGTGTTGCGGCTGACAAATCAGCGGAAATTCAGCATTCGCAGCTTTTTCCGGCGTCACGGTCGGCTTCCATTTCAATCGCTTTTGGATTGAGAAACCGGTAAAATCTGCGGCAGCCAGCAAAAATGGATTACCGATAAAGCGACTCTGGTCGGCGGGTCCATCGACACAATGAGCTCCCTCACCCCAATAATATTTACCAAGCGTCCCCCACCAGGGACGGCCATCGTGCATATTCCCAAAGATTGCTTCTTCGGGTGTGTAGTTGATCGTCAAAAGCTCACTATGCGAATTCGCCATCAACTTGCGAAAACGATAAATTTGTTCTTTGCCCGGCTTCAAGTTGACCGGCGGATTGATCGGCAACTCCTCGAACGCCACTTTAGCTTTGTCTTTGATAGCCAGTGAATTGTGGCTAGAAAATGACTTCGGCGTTTCGAACCACTGATCGAATTTGAAGTTAGCTGCGCCCATGATCGCGGCGAAAATAAGGCCGCCGACGAGAATTAGAACAAGGACCAATTTGCCCAGGCTGTCCATAGTGTGTCCCACCAAGAGCCAACTACTACGAGGATACCCTACCATGCTGCTCACATTCGCATTACGGGCGGACCAACTCGGAGAGACCAAGCCGCGCCATGACAGCGTCAACTAACTGCGTCGACATTCGCATGAAACCCTGCTCGAACTTGTTTTTCTTCTGGCTGATGACAATCAGATCTTGGCCTTGGTTAAGCTTGAATAAGTAATCTTGACTGGTGCCAAGCTCATCGACCAAACCCAAACCCAGATCGATGCTTTCCTGAGCCGTCCAATAATCACCCGTACAGACGCGGTCGGGATCAACATCTCTATATTTCTTGACACTGATAATAAACAGCCGATGAATTGCCTCGAGGCGCTCCTGAAAATGCTGTTTTCCTTCTTCGGTAATCTTTCCGAGCGGAGTGACAGTGCGTTTGTATTTGCCGGCAGTCATTGTAATTGGCTGGATGCCACGCTCTTTGAGGAATTCATAGCCGTTTACAAACTCTGAGACCACGCCGATACTTCCGACCATGGCGTATGGAGCTGCGACAATTTTATGCGCCGGCAGGCTCATCAAATAACCACCCGAGGCAGCCGTCGTGTCAACACACACAGTCAAATTCAATCCACTATTGCGAATACGCTCCATTTCAGAAAACATTTGTCCGTAATGCGAAACGCTGCCGCCTGGAGAACTGACTACGACAACAACGCTATCGACTCGTTCTCGGTTGACCAGAATTTCGTCGACCATTTGAGCAAAGACCTTTCGCTCAGAAGCAAACAAATCACCTTCAAATCTAACGGCCATGACCGGGCGGGTGGTCTCGCGATTGACAGCCACTACGTTAGTTTCCTCGACCACGGTAATGGCCGGAGCAGCACTATCATGCTTCGAGAGCTTCTTGCGTTCTTTGACCAGCCGGCTCGAGATTGCCTCTTGTTTCTCGAACTTCGTTTTGGGATGCATCTGCAACAACCCATGCTTTCCACCAAGAGAACTTTTGTCTCGCAAAAGCTTAAAAATCAGAAAAATCAAGCCAACCGCGATGACAACGCCGAGTAAGAGCAGGCATATGAGGATACCGTCGATGATTACGACCAAAATCTGGGTAGCTATGTGCATTTGTGATCCCTTTGAGCTGACAGCCATGATTATCCCAGGAGGAATTCAGAAAGCGGGAATATAGGGATCAAAATGGCGATTCGAGGTTGCATGCGTGCCAGATGAAATTGACCCAGAACAGGAGCGGGCAGAGAAACAAAGGCTTTTATCTGAACTCGCACAAAAGGGACCCTTTAAGAAGACGGCTTTGCCGCGCAGTACGGAAATCGAAGATCCTGCCGCTCTGGCCGATCTTTACCGGCAGTCGGTGGGGCTACCTGACGAGACAACGGAGGAGCCTTTAACACCTGACGCTGCTCCCAGATCAATCAGCAAAATTACCCATTACGAAATCAAAGCGATGAAGGTGAAAGCCTCCACCCAGGAGGAAACGTCTGCCAAAAGACAAACACAATTTGCCAACTTTTTCATTCGCACCTGGTTCGGCCTCACCGCGTCGTTTAAACCGAAGGCGGACAAACGCACCAGGTGCCAATTGCATGGGCACGAATGCGCTCATTGCGGAGCCAAGTTTCACAAAATTGCAGAATAGCGGAACTCTAAGACTT
>CAJCHQ010000008.1 GCA_903970295.1 Bryobacterales bacterium | reverse complement strand
TCGACGAAAGTCTTGACGAACGGCTGGATCATTTACAGTCGGTGCGCGACTTTCAAGACTCGACCGGAGGCGGTTTGTTCAGCTTTCTGTGCTGGACTTACAAGCCCTATAACAACGAATTGGGTGGCCAAGAAATTTCATCCTCAGAGTATTTGCGCCATCTCGCATTATGCCGAATCTTTTTCGACAATATCAAACATATCCGCACATCGGTGTTGACCCAGAATGCCAACGCTCTGCGCGGTCTCAGATATGGAGCCGATGATTTCGATGTGCCCTGGGAAGACGAAGTGACTCAAATGGCTGGCGCCGTAATCGAGCAAAATGTCGACCGTGTTCTGGGGTACGCGCACGGCGAAGGCTTCACGACCACCTACCGGCACGTCGCACGGCAGCCGATTCTGACCGGTGTCAGTCGAGTCTAGCTCGAGATTTCTCGGAACTGATTTTGTCGACGATACAGGTGGTGCTTTTTCCCGGAACCAGATCGATAATTTCCATGCGCCCCCCGAATGACTCGACGATGGGAGTTTCGGCGAGGTCGGTGGTTTTGTAATCGCCACCTTTTGCGTGGACATCTGGTTGCACGATCTGCAAAAATTCGACTGGCGTGTCTTCATCGAAGAGGCAGACGAAATCGACACTATTCAGATTAGCGAGAATCTCAGCGCGATCGTTCTCGTTGTTGATCGGTCGCGCTGGCCCTTTCAATTTGCGCACGGAGGCATCGGTGTTGACGCCCACGATCAGCACATCTCCGAGCGCTCTCGCGGCGTTGAGAAAGCGCACATGACCGACGTGCAGAATATCGAAACAGCCGTTAGTGCTGACAAGACGCCTGCCTGATTTTTTTATTTCCTCAACCGTCCGGTTCAGTTCATGCCGCTGCAAGATATTGCCCACGCCCATTCCTTTCTAAAAGAAGTCCTATAGTTTATCCGATTAAGCTCTGCGTTTCATCTTCCAGGCTAGCCGTAACATGGTTCAAACCCCCATAGAGTCTGGTTCGGCAAGGACGAGATGGAATATGTAGTGGAGATTGAGGAACCCAGCCCAGTGTCCAAGCGTCTCCGCGGCGCACACAACAAAAACGGTGGAACCACCTATGCTAACGCCCTGGAACAGCAAACAGCCGCTTCTCGAAATGAGTCGGATGGCCGACGTCTATCGCCGATTGAGCCAGTTCGAGGCAGCCGAGAACCTCTACCATGTCATTATCGATGAGCTGGAGAAAAGCGGTAATAAATACGACCAGCGTCTCGCGCTGGCACTGTACAGCCTCGCTGAGGTATACAGCGACCAACAGAAAAACGGCGAAGCACTACCTTTGTACAGACGCGCCGTCGAAATTTGGGAGGTCACCCATCCTGTTGAATCGTTGAGCATTCTCTGGTATTCGGAGGCGCTAAATAGGATGCAACAGCTGATCGACGAAAAAACTGGGCAGGCGAATTCTGAATCTTCGCAGTCAAATGTAGCTTGAATCGTTCTGAAAAGATCAGTACTAAGAGGTGTTGAATATTTCTGGTACCGTGGCCCATATGTTTGTATGGGCGCTGGACTTTTAGCGTTCTTCGTCCGTTCGATTTGCAGACGAACTTCGACAGAACTTCCGGTTCTGCAGTTTATCCGCTACATTGGAAGAGGCAGGGGCAGACAAGCTGGACAACACGAAAGCACGCTGGCGAGGAACACGTTGAGGGGCGACATGGAAAATACCGATGCACAAACAATGCTCATCGGCGAGTTGCTGATTAAAGCCGGGATGTTGTCTAAAGACGATCTTGATGATGCACTGGAAATAGCTCACGACAGCGGGCAATTGATTGGCCGCGTATTGATAATGTCAGGTTTTATCACTGACCATCAATTGCAAGTAACTCTGAAAGCACAAGAATATTTGCGTAACAACAAAGTTGGCTTGGATGCAGCATTGCGGGCGGTGCGTATGGCTGTCAAATCAGAGATTACGTTCGACCAGGCAATGGTCAGGCAGACGATTGCCTAAAGCACAACTTTTCAACAAAAGCGGATTGGTGGCAGCAACTTATGCTGCTGCGACCTTACTTGTTGCTGTGCTTAGAACAAGCCAAAAATGTTAGGTGTCTTTACGGATCCATCCTTGTCGATCCTATAAATATCTGCTCCGTCGTGCTTGCTAATGCCGAGCAAAGAATTTCCATCGTCTTCAATGTTCAACTGGGTTCCGTTGGCCTTTGCAAGCTCTATATTGGTTCGACCAACCATCATTCCCAAGTCATAATTTGGATCTTCACTGTCATTTGACAGTTTCTTTATTGCCGTGAAATCCTTTGCGATCAGACTGCGATTATCGGCAATCAGATCTCCAACAAGCGTATCTACAGCCTTACGCTCTTCCGGTTTGAGAATTGGTTGATACATGATCGGTTCACCTGTCATGTACTTCTGATCGGATACACCCGGTGGCGGATCGAATTCGATTGACATCGGTGCACCGCTCCTATCCGTGCGAATGCGAACCGACTCATGATCTGTTCCACCTACCATGACAGATCTATTTTTGGGCAAATGCAAAGCCTTTACCAGCTTTGGGTCCTTCTCCAAGAGATCAGCCATAGCTGAAAGCAGCTGCTCTCTGGTGGCATCGTTAGTATCGTATCGGAATAAAAGCTTGATATCCTTCTCGAAAGCAGTCATCTAGTTCCTCCCGCGTCTTTGAGGTCGAGAGTAGCTGGCTTTTGGGTCAGATTCTGGTCATTCGCATCTGCTCTTAATAATACGAGCTGCAGGAGACTCCAGCGAGGCAGTCCTTTTTCAAAGACTGTCTCTCGAGCCCGAGAATTACCAAATTTTACTCAGGCGTTGCCGCGGTTAGAATCTTAGGGACGACTGGGTCGCCAGATTTGAACTTCTTTCCGGAACGTAGCTCTTGACGGTGCTCAGTCAGAAACCTCTTCCAGGCATCGCGTAAGGTAAGCCGTTCCGCACGAGTCCTGTGGGATTGCGCGTTGATGCAAATTCGGTCTTCAAGAATCTTTTGCAGAGATTCCAGAGCCAAGGGAAAAAGGTCTGCATCGCCAAGCCGATCGGCCCAGGCGCAGAGATAGTCATACTTGTCTCCGAGTGAGGATGCCGCCTCACTTGCGCGCTGTACAAGCGAGTTGTTTTTTTCGGTGGCGACAATTTGCACCAGGGGCTTGATGAATTCCTTGCGCCCTGATTGATTAGCTATGTCGCAAGCAGCCATGCAGACTCCCGGGTCTTCGTCCTCCAAGCCCTGAAAGACTAATTTAACGCATGAATCAGGCAGGGGATCCGGGATAGAGTTTAATGCCGCTTCACGGGTAGGATACTTTCCCTGTCTGCCCCAGAAATTTAATAGGTCCTGCCAATCGGCAGGACGTTCTGACCGAACCCCGCTTAATTTTGAAAAATAGAGGAGGGTCTGACCTTCACATGATTGATGATCTGGAGCATAGCCTCGAGCAGACAGATTCGCTGCGGCGCGCAGCAGATCGGGAATAGGTTCGGGAAAATCGAGGACATCATCTTTGTCACCGCGTCGAGGATTCGTGACCGACTGCATCTCCATTGCTCGTTTGAAGGCCGAATCGATTACCGGCCCGTCTTCGGGCGTGCCGATCGCTTCAATAATGAACGCACCACATCTGATCGTCATCACCTGTGATGAGCTGAGCAGTCTTTGAGCAAGTTGACGTGCTCTTTTCGACAGTGAAGCGTTCCAGCTCTGCGCAGCGAATCTTTGCCGGACAACGTCACTAGCGGACTTAAATGGTCCAGCCGGACTTGATTTTTCCTCGATATCAGGAACCGGCAGCCGGTTGCACAGGTAAAGCGCAGCCAGCGTGCTGAATTTAGAAGAGTCAGACTTTTCAGCCAGGTCCTCAATTTGTTTCGACAAAGTAGTTAGCCGCGTTTCTTGCGGCTTAAAATCTGCTTGCTCAGCCAAATCCATCAAGGCCGCAGTCGCCTGCGCTGATGGGATGTTGGCTATACTTTCCAGGGCATAGAATTTACCGGCTTTGGCGCGACTGATTAATGCGTCTAAGTAAACTGGGAATCTCAAGCAACGGAAATCAGCAAAATCAGGCGACTTTCTAAAACCGCAGTCGCCCGGATCGTCCGGTAAACTTTCCATCTGTTCTAATACTTTTGCGGCTTCCTGGGCGTCGGGCATACGAAACAGAATACTCGTCTCTGCCACAGGAGCTTTTAGATTGCCTTTCTTCCAGCCAAAATCATGTGTAGCCCGGACTGTGTAGCTACCTGGATGATTAATCAGGCAATAGCGCATCAAAGGCAGAGAGATAACCAACTTCTCTTTCGGCTTAAGGTGATTGGGCAGCACAGCTCCGCCCATACTCCAAGGATCCGGATCGGGAGCGGGAGCTCGCTCGCCTTTTTCGTCTTGCGCCGTGACTTGGAAACGCAACGAGCGATCATGTCCGCCGTAATCTCCACCAAGTTCGACGGTGCAGGGCTTCTCACCAGTGTTTTCGAAGATCAATTGCATAAGAACATTTTCGCCCAGCAGGTATTCTTTCCGCTCAAAAGCGATGCTTAATTTGGCGCCGGGTGGCACCGTTTCACTTCCTGCTGATTGACTCGGCACATCTGTTTCGGCCGATGCCGAGCCATTTGCGGTGCATAAACGCGTTATTACCAGGCAGGCAAGAAAACATAAGGACACAACGATAGTGGTCTTCATGATCATCTCCAGCGCCAGCCAGCGCGTGCACGGTTGTTGGGCTGCATTATCGAAAAGTTTTGGGTCATTTCTGGGTCAGTCATTCCCGTGAGCGGCTTATTCAGTCCTGAATAATTGAACCGTCCCCCGGTTCGTCACTGGTTTCCAGAGTGCGATCTTCGCTAGTTGTGCGACGCAGGCCCATGTATTCCAAATTTTTTACTCCGACCACGCTCGATAAACTCTGGCAAAGAGCAAGACTGTCCTTCTGGGGCGCATTCTCCAGACAAAGTTCAAGTATGTCGAAGCCATCTTCGATGCCTGGAGATGCTCTGATCGAACGAATGCGCAAGCCGACCTGGTCGACCTTTTTCTCGATTGCCGAAAAAATGCCCTCTTGTTTGGTGGTCGTGATGATGATCCGGCTCGAGTGCATAAAAAACCGGTGCTCCCACTTGCGCCAGACAATTTGCACGAACAGAATCGAGGCAGTTGCCAACCCGCCCGCGAAGAACATAGCGCCGCCGCAGCACAAGCCGATTGCAGCAGCCGACCAGATGCTGGCGGCGGTGTTCAATCCGCTCACGGTGTTCTGTCGAAACATGATCACGCCTGCCCCTAAAAAACCAATGCCGCTGACGACCTGAGCGGCAATCCGACTTGGATCGAGAACTACGTTTTCCGGCGTGATCGCGTCGGCGAAGCCGAATGCAGAGATGATCATGAATAAGCAGGAGCTGACTGCAACGAGCGAATGTGTGCGGATACCGGCTGAATGTTCGGTGCGTTCGCGTTCAATGCCAAGCAGGCAGCCACAAATCAATGCCGCCATGATGCGCAAGAAAATATCTACATGGCTGATGGTGTGCAAGTGCAATATTGTAATTCACCGCGCGTGGTGGCAGCAGAGAAAACTACTTGGTTTTCGTCTTTTCCGAGCCCAGTAGCAATGCGATCTGTTCGCGGGCATCATCACTGTAATCTGCCTTGGACCCTACTTTGAGAGCTTCCTTGAAATAAGCGACGGCTTCGTCGTTGCGCTTCTTTTTGCCCATGATTTTGCCCATCTGATAATAGGCTTCTCCCAATCTGTAGTCATTCTTGACGGCTAATTTGTAGGAGTCCATAGCTTTGTCTGTGTCTTTCAATTCCTCATATATGGTGCCCAGGTTATAGTGGGCAGTGGCTAAATGCGGGTCGAGGTTGACGGCGGTCTGGTAGTTTTTCAACGCACCCGCGCGGTCTTTTTCAGCCCGCAAGGCGGCGCCGATACCGTTATAAGTGATGGCGTCTTTGGGATTGATCGCCAGTGCTTTTCGGAATTCGACCAGGGCCTGGGCGAAATTGTGTTGTTGATTGTAGATTACGCCCAAATTGCTATGCGCATCGGCAAGGTGCGGATTGGCAGCGATAGCCCCTTTGTAGTCGGCGATCGCTTCGGCGATTTTGCCGTGCAACTGGGCTTTGTAAGCACTGTTGTAGAGCGCCACGGCCGCTTGCTCGCTAGACGACAACGGTGCCGCTTTGACTGGCTCGGCTGGAGCAGCCGGGGCAGCAGCTGCTGTCTCCGCTGCTGCCGGGCTTTCGGCCGCGGCTGTGTTTTCGCCAGGTGCAGGGGTTAGAGCTTTGGTCGCAGCCGGAGCCTCAGTTTCGGAGGGCGCTCCTAATTTAGCCGGAACGGATGCTTCGCTTTCAGCTGGGGCGGCCGCTTTGACAGGCACCGTTGTATCGCCTCTAGGGATCGGGGATTCGCTCGTTGTCGGCCCACTCTCGACTGGCGGTGCTTCGCTGTCGCCGCCACTCATCGCGGGCTTCAGCTGCAGAGGCGCATCGGCGTCAGCCGGCTCTTTCGCTGCAGTCGGTGCCGGTCGGAGGGCATCCTGGAATTGCTTGGCGTCGGTGTCGGCAACGGTTACTGGCTTTGGCTCTTCCTGTTTAGGCTTCTCGAGAACTGCTGCTGCTCCCGGGGTCAGGGTCGTGGAAGCGCCGGGCTGCACGACTGTCGAGGGGGTATCGAATTTTTCATAGGTCTCGACAATTGGCGCCGAACCATGAGTTCGCGGGGTCAAATCGGGCGTCGGTGCTTGATCAGCGGCTGCTTGCGC
>CAJCHQ010000007.1 GCA_903970295.1 Bryobacterales bacterium | reverse complement strand
CGGCTTTGCCTTCGGCCTTGCCTTCGGCCCTGCCTTTGTTCTTGCCTTCTTCCAGCCCCTGGGTGCGGCCCAACTTGATGCCATCTTCCATCCAGCTTGTCACAATTTCCATGACTTTCTCCTGTTCTTGTTTGCTCATGGACCGGATCTCCGTCTCATATTGTCGCGCTTCCTCAGCCGTCAATCGCAGGTATGTGTCAATGAAACCAGATACCAATCGCACTTTCTCTCGATCGAGCTTTAAGGCAGCAAGTATGGACATGCACTTCAATTTTACACGGGCTCGGTCGCCTCGTGCTATAGGCATTTTGGCCATGAAAGCCGCCGCCACCGGATTGCGCAGGCTTGCGTATTTTCGCCAATCCATCTGATTTAGCTGAACGACTGCGTATTGGAAGCGCAATACGTCTAGATCGGGAAAACCCTCTTCGTAGGCGCGTGGCTGCGCAACAGTAGGCTGATCGAACGAAAATACAACTACAGGATAAACCAGCAACCCATACTTCTGGCGCAAAAGCATATAGTATGCAAACAGTCTCTTGCCGAAGTCACCTTGAGGTTGCGCCTGCGTTTCAATGTGGATCAGAAAGTACGATTGTTTTTCTTTGAATTTCGCTTTAACCACGAGATCTGCTTCGGACGCAGGTCCCGCGATGGCACTAAAGAGTTCCTTGTCAAGAAAATTCAAAGAAGTAATATCGAGATATTCTCTGACTCGTGGCAGACAGAGTTCGATGAACTCGGGAAAAAACATAGCCAGTAACTCCTTGAAAAGGCGGTCGTGGTGGATCAAAATCGAAGCTCCTCTCGCGGCGGCGAATCGACGCGGACCTGGCCGCGTTTGCCCTTTCTCCTCACATAAGTTATTACGTTGGCAGAAGAGAAAAAGTTCAAAAGGCGGCAAGCTCACAAGCGATTTTTGTCTGAATCTCAAGTTCGTGCGCTCATAACTGCGCCAGGCGAAACGGCAACGTCACCGTCGCAGCCACAGGTACTGCCCGGCTGCTCTGACAAGAATCAAGGCAAACATTCTCGGCAATATTCTAAAGTTTCGACTGCTGTGCGTGCAGGCTATGCAAGTGATTTTGCGTCTTGATCTGATATTTGATGCCCATGAACGTGATAGCAAGAACGGCAACTTCGCAAAGTGCCACTATCGGTTTCCAGGGAATCGCTTTTTTTGCAGGCTGAGTGGCACCGTCCGGCTGTGATTTGACGCGCTTCTTCGTACCGGCGATTAGAGCACGTACCGGAATTTCTACGTATTCGGCCAGCAAGTGAGAGGCGGCCATCAAAATTACGAAATAAACGGCGATACAAATCCAATCGTTGATCACACCCAATTGAAATTGATATTTGAGGAAATAATTGCGCCCAAAAATATGCAGCAGGTACATTGAGTAGCTAAGCTCGCCAAGCCCCACCCAAAATTTGTTGCTGAGAAATCTCGACAAATAGCCTGTCTGCAAAGCGAATGCCACAATCATTGCAGCGAAGCAGAAACAGTTGCCGTTGTACTGAAGCCATACCCGAATGCAGCGCAATAAAGCCGATTGGCCGATAAGAGGCGCTAACCAAGCATCGCAATTAACCATGTAGGCGGCGGCTATAACGAGAAATGTAATTTCGGCGAAGGTCGCTAATGGCGCGGGAACACTGCGTTCCTGCAAACGTTTCCAGAGGATGGCCGAGGACATTCCGAGAACGAATTCGAATAATCGAGTCAATGGATTGATATAAAGAACAGCAAAAGATGTAACGTCCATTTCACCGCCATTGTCAGGCAGATTGAAATACGCGCATGCACATACGCAGGCGCTGGCTAGTATAAAAGTCGCAAACAGTTTCGCCGGCCAGGTGCGGCTGATGTTTGGAATCAGCAAGGGAAACATGAGGTAGAAAAAGAACTCGGTGGAGACGCTCCACGCCGGCGGATTGATAGAGAAGAAATAGTATTTTTGCGGAATCCAGGCATGCACCATGGTGAGATTTACCGATAACAGCTTTGCCAATTCCGGCAAGTTGAATTGTGGTGTCAGAGCCAGAACGAGGGGTACACCGAGAGCGAATACGTGGGCCGGATAGACTCTCGCTATGCGTGCCCGAAAGAAGCGAATAGTGTCGTTCCAGGTGTCCAAATTCGGATACATATACGTGAGAATGAAGCCGGACAAAATGAAAAACCAGGAGAGCAAATGAGACCACTCAATTTTTTCCAAACCCTGGCAAACTGAGAAGACGCCGTCGCAATGAGCGTAGATCACGCCGGAGGCGGCGAAGAAGCGCAACGACGTTAACGAATCGAGCCGTTTCGGTCGTGTTTTTTCGGCGCTTGAGGCTAATGCTTTATTGCCGGATTCTGGTTTGAGGGTGGTTGCGACCACAGATGGGGCACTCGAAAGATAGCCAGCTGATTATTTCACTGTCTAGTGCGTCGGACCGGGTCGGATTTTTAAGGATCGTCAAGCGCTCGCAGTCACTGCTATTACATTGACTTAATATGTCTACGTTCAGTCCATTCGGTCGACCTCCGGGTATTGTCAAGAGGTGCTGCGTGTGCAGCGCAGTAGATCGGCATCTCGCGAAAAGCGAAAAAGAGTGCCTGGAAGCCTCAATCGCCAGAGTAAAAATGAGCAAGTGATGGCGGTGACTAAGCCTCGCAGGCAACTCCGGCAAGCTCAGACAATATTGTGGAATGCACAGGCTGGCGCACTGGTTGCCGAAATCGGCGCAGATTTGAAAAATCTCTCCTAACGAGCGGCTCGGGATTCTGACAACTCGTCTATACTGGGGACGATTCGCCAACCGATCTAATCAACGATATGACAGCTACCCCTACAGCAGTACCCGTGCGCCTGGACGACGGTGTGGTCGATTATAGTTCCAGGGGAAAGCGCAGAAACTTTGTGCATTCTCTGGCGACAAGTCAGGCTTCCGCTGCGATATTTATTTTCATTACTGTGTTTCTAGTCTGTACCCGGGCTGTCACCAATCGCCCTCGAGTGGATGCGCTTATCCGCAATATTACTGTCGATCGGTGGTGTCATCGATTCGAGAAATATGTTGTCTCTTCTTCCCGTCCGGACATTGTCATTGTTGGTTCTTCCACCGCGCTTGTGCCCAGCGAAATGTGTGACGTCGCATTCCATGTCGGCCCTGTGCTACCGGATTTGGTGGCACTGCAAACATATAGCGAGCATTACGAAGCCCCGGTTTTCTTTCTGCAATGCCTGTCCAACCAAGGATTTGCTAAAGTATCGGCGCTCAATCTCAGCATTCCGACCGCCGATATCCAAGATGAAAATCTGCTCATAGAAGACATGGTTGCTTTCGGCAAAAAACCAAAGTTAGTGATATTGGCGATCGGCCCCCGCGACTATGTTGTTTGGCCTAGTCAGGACCTGCCTCTGAACGGTAGTCCGATAGTGCGCTGTTTGCGTGACCTGAAACCGCCCGCCAGAGAATTTATCCAGACTCGGATCATCCCCTGGTTTCTTGTTTACATGCGTCCAAGCGCTCTCGCGCGTCTCTGGGACGATGAGAAATACTACTTTTCTTACGAGATGGCTCAACTAGTCAGACCTGCCCGCCTTGCTCTGGAAAAAATTTGGCCACAGGTTTCGCAGTTGCCTGACTACAAAGAGTCGAGCGATAAGTTTTGCGCCGAAGAAGTTTGGTCTGTTCCCAACAAAACTAGAATCGATCTTTTGCCAATGAAGATTTTGCTTTCATGCTACCGACCTGATTTCTTGAATGAGCAAATCGCGGCCCTCGAAAAGACGGCCAAGTTGCTGCAAAGCAATGGCATCAAAATGCTCGTTGTCGAAACACAACTGTGTCCCGGAACAGAGATTCCCGCAAAAGTGAACGAGGCTTACTATCGGCAGACCGAAGCGATTTGCCGCCGTTACGGCGCGCAGTGGTATCGCCCTGGACGCGATCGAAAATTCGACCCATCCGATTTTTCGGATGCAATGCATATGAACGCTTTTGGTGGCTATAAGTGGTACACGAGTACTGCCAAGTACATTGCCGATCATCGATCTGAATTGCTCGAATAGTACTCTGGCGGCGCCAAGCCGGGCACTTCAAATTTTCGCTGACAGGCTTAAAAAATCCGCGCTCGATCTATGAATGCTGCGGATCTGAATTAGCGGCCAAAATGTGTGGATTGAGTTTACCGAGGCGAGCATCGCGTCTTACTCGATCGATTGTGCGCTTGAGGGCCAATTTTTCTCCCGGCACGGGAGTGTGACTCATCGACACTTCCAGGACCCGGTAAAAAACCAGGGGTTCCTCGATGAATCCGATTTTAGTCATTTGACTGAGTATAAAAAGGGCAGGGTAATCTCCCATGCGATAATTGCGCTCTTCAAAAAGAGTGAAGAGAAAGGACCGATAAAAGTACTCGCGTTTGACCATAAGCGTGGGGGCGCAGACCATATTTTCGATCAACAATCGATCGAAAATCCAATCGGTTTTAAGGGCGCCGTTATTATTTTGATAGAATTTCTTGCCGAATCGAGGCGTCACAGACAGACTTTCGTCCAGTCGATAATAGTCGGAGTGCACCGCTCCACAAGTTGGGTTTAACTCGAAGAATTCCAGATTGCGCTCGATCTTTTGCGGGCAATAATAATCGTCGGCTTCCAAATAAGAGAGAAAGTCACCGCTGGCATAATCGAAGCATTTTTGCAGATTTTTCAGAGCCCCGAGGTTGGTCGCATTTCGCTCCATGTGTACTCGGGGAAATTTCGCCTCCAGTCGAGTTTTGTACTGCTGGCTGAATTCCCAGCTGCCGTCGGTGCTGCAATCATCGAGAAAAATTATCTCGACATTGCTGTAGGTTTGGCCCAACAAAGAGTTAAAGAGCGTCGGTAAAAAACGCTTCTGGTTGTAGCAAGGTATGTTGATGCTGACGAGCGGCTGATCGGAAAGAATTGCCATTTACAGAAGCTGAAGATGGTTAGATTGACTGATTCTGGTAGTGTAATATCGCATGCGGAACGCTTGAGAGGAAGATTTAATGCCGTTAATTTCGGTGTGCATTGCCGCCGAACCGTCTGAACAATATCTCAAGACAGCTGTTGAGAGTGTTTTGAAGCAGACTTTTACGGACTTCGAAATATTGATTGTCCACCGAACTTCTGCGAGCGAATATTTACGCAACATCTGTGCTGCTGACAGCCGTGTGCGCTTGCTCGAGATGGACGCCTCGACCAAGTCGGGCTGCAGCACCAGCAATCTGCACATGTTCAATCTCGCTCTGACTGAGAGTCGGGGCTCCTTGATTCAATTTTTGTCTGAAAAGGACATTCTTGAGCCCGATTGCTTGCAAACATTCGCTCAGGCTTTTGCTCTGGCTCCTGCTCTCAGTTTGGCTCTGTCATCTGCCAACTTGATTACGGCAGACGGTGTGATCATTTCTCAGTTGAAAGGAGAGTCTGCCGACGTTATTTTGTCTGGGCGTCAAGTGGCCTCGAGTTGCCTACTCAACCTCGAACCTTTGTTCAACTACATCTCAACCGCTTGTTTTCGCAAAG
>CAJCHQ010000006.1 GCA_903970295.1 Bryobacterales bacterium | reverse complement strand
AGCTGCCACCGCCGTGGCCAAATCTTTATCGACGTTCTGTAAGACTGCAATCATACGTTCTCTGATTTCTGGCGTGTCGCATTTCGCCAGTTCGAATTCGAAAGCGGCGGCGATGTGTTCTTTTTCTGGATCGCTTTGGCTGTTATAAAACATTGTCGCCTGGCTGAAGTGGTCGAAGAAACTTTCAGACCGGTCTCGAATTTTGGGTCCGGCAGTTTCTGCCGGATAAGACACAAATCCTCCAGCTTTCATCCCAGATTGAAACGGGCAGCCGCCGCCAGTCGTATTCGGCTCATAGCTAGTGCGACCGACAGCGATGGTCTGCCTCATATGCCCGTCACGATTATTGTTGATAACTGGTGCTAGAGATTTATTGATCGGAATTTCGTGAAAATTTGGACCGCCCAGCCTTTTCAGCTGTGTGTCTAAATACGAGAATAATCTGCCTTGCAAAAGTGGATCGTTCGTAAAGTCGATACCGGGCACCACATGACTGATGCAGAAAGCAACTTGTTCGGTTTCTGCAAAGTAATTGTCCGGATTGCGATTCAAAGTCATTTTGCCGATCATCTGAATTGGCACCAATTCTTCCGGCACCAATTTAGTTGGGTCGAGAAGATCGAAATCATATTTGAATTCGTCTTTTTCTTCGATAACTTGTACGCCTAATTCCCACTCCGGAAAGTCGCCGCATTCAATTGCTTCGAACAAATCACGTCGGTGAAAATCAGGGTCTTTGCCCGAAATCTTCAAAGCTTCATCCCAGAGGATGGAGACTGCCCCAAGAACTGGTTTCCAGTGGAACTTCACGAATCTGGACACACCTTTGTCATCAATCAAACGAAAAGTATGAACACCGAATCCTTCCATCATTCTTAAACTTCTAGGAAGAGCTCGGTCGGACATTATCCACATGACCATGTGTGTGGCTTCGGTTGAGAGCGACACAAAATCCCAAAACGTATCGTGTGCCGACTGAGCTTGTGGAATTTCGTTATTCGGCTCTGGTTTCACCGCGTGAATCAGATCTGGAAACTTAATTGCATCTTGAATAAAGAAGACCGGCATGTTGTTGCCAACCAGATCGAATATGCCTTGCTCTGTGTAAAACTTCACGGCAAAACCCCGCACATCGCGAGCCATATCAGATGAGCCACGCGATCCGGCAACAGTTGAAAATCTGGTGAAGACGGGCGTTTTTGCGCCTTTTTCAAGAAACTTTGCCTGACAAAACTTAGCGCCGGTTCCATATGACTCGAAAATTCCGTGCGCTCCAACTCCTCTAGCGTGCACGACGCGCTCGGGGATGCGCTCGTGATCGAATGAGGTAATTTTCTCGCGCAGAAAATGATCCTCTAGGAGCGATGGTCCACGCGAGCCAGCTTTCAAAGAATTCTGGTTATCGGCAATCTTGACACCCTGATTAGATGTGAGTGGTTGATCGTCCGCAACAGTTTTGTAAGACTCGAGTTGGTCTTGCTTGTCGTTCGAAGGTTGTTCGGCAATTGGCGGTGCATTGTCTATTTCGGTCGACTTGCCTTTTGGTTTGCTCTTCGATTCTTTCATTCTCTACCTCATCCGTAAGCACGTTGAAACGTCTCCATCATTTTAAACAACGGTCATCGTAGCACTCTTGTCCAAAATAAGATCTCGGACGAGTTATTCAATTTGGAATTGCAGATATTTGGTAAAGGTCAAGCCGGAGCTCGACTTTAAAGAAGCGAAGCCTGGCGTGAGTGCGATCGGAATTGCTCCAATGAGAGCAATGTCAACGCTTGAGGTCAGCTAATTTCGCAGCAAAGGCTTTATAGTCAGACGCTTGCATGCCTTCGTTCAGCGCTCGAAGAGAGGCTTCGTAATCAAATTCGAGAAGCGCGTTTGCGTGTATCCACAGACCGGGAAATACACTTGAGCGAGATACGCCATCGGCATCGCGTGTGACTTCGTGTTTGCTCTGCAGCGCGAACCAGTAAAGTTTGAGAGGTTCCAGGCAGACAACTAAGTATTCGAGAACGCCAGCTTGAGCATAACGGTCTTTTTTGATATGCAAGTCGATAGCTCGACTACTGTGAGAAATTTCTGCCACCAATTCTGGTGCGCCAAGGACATAGTACGGACTCTCGGACTCATGCTTCGATTTAAGCGAACGGGTCGCAGGCAATGTATTCTGCGACTGACCTCCGCACTCCGGCGTAATTCGCAGTAGCACATCTGGTTGAACTTCATCTTCATCGCCGAGAATAACTGTAGCGCCGCTTGCGGCCTCAACTCCAGGCGTTTGCCCAGCATAGTGGTCTAGTAGACAAATCAGGCGCGTCTCATGGCGACCATGAGAATAACCCAGAGGTGATGGTTCATAAACGATCCCTGCGATCAGCTCAGCGCGATAAGATTCGGGGGTGTTTTCGTAGGCGTAGTGGAATTCGGATTGCGACATGCGGTCGCCGTTGTGCAACTGTATGCGAGATGACCAGGTTTGTTGCTGTATTTTCTGACGCATTGCCATTTCACCAACGTGGGGACACATCGTCCTCATTATACTTTAGTGACTGCGACAGACGAAGCAGACTGGCTGGAGTGCTCGGAGCCAATACCTGTTATCGGCTTTTCTCGCAGGAACGGCGAGCAAACGGAAGTTGCGGCTGTTCGGCGTAGCTTGCTGCAAGATTGGTTTGGCAACGGCAGTAATCCGAAAGGTGAAACAAGAAATTACATAATCCCGTTGTTCAAGCGCAAAGGCGAACTTGAACAGGAAAAGCAAGGCAATTTTTTCATCGAAGCCAGCTAACCACTTTTGAACTTTAAAGCGCCTCGCTGCAATATGCCTGTACTTTAAGTGAGTTTTACAACGGAGATGGCGTCAAAGATTTGTCGTGTCCACCATCCTAAAGTGGCGCTGAGTGACAAAAAAGTCACAAACGTCATTTAGCATGTGCTAGTCGGATTACTAATGGGCGGACATGGCAAATGCAGGTTGGTCTGGTAAGACCATCGGTGCTTCCATAATGAGAGGTATGTCGACCATGGCGAAAATTCTGGAAAAGCCCGCAGAAGCGGATCAAAAAACAGTAGGTTCTCAACAGGCTCAGGCATTGAGCAACCATGTGCAACAACTATGGCAGGCGGGCGGAAGTGGGGCTTCATCAGGGTGGAACGCATCTGGTGCTGCTTCTGATGCCGGTGGCGACCTGCAAGTTCCAGCTTTGCTAATTGACCATTGCGAGCGTGACGATCAGAACAAATGTGTTTCGCCACCGGCTCCAATTTTAGACTCTAATGCGCTCAGTCTTGATTATCAAATCGCGGAGGAGTCGGGCAATCCTAATGATATGCAGCGATTCAAAGGTGAACTGTCTCGCTCATTCGAAGCCGCCGCCGCTAAAGGTGGAGACGAGGGGGCTTACTCCCTGATCGATCAAATTAACAAGCAACTTCCCGACAACCTACGAATTGAAATGAACCCTGCGAATTCATCGCCAGCTGGTATGACCGATTTCGATTTGGATTTTACTCGTTTCGACGCCCAGTCAGTGGGTCACACAGTGGGGCCGCAGATGCAATTCTCAATATCAGAGCCGACCATTCCTCACACTCGAACAAAAGAGCCTATGGAACAACAAAACAGGGGACGTAAAAATTGACAAACAGCCAGTTTCGAACAGTGAAATTTGCAATCGATAAGTGGCTCATATCCATGGGCATCGGAGGTGCGCCAAGCAGATTTAACTACCTTTGGCCTTGCGTTTTAGTTTGAAAATCCGTGTCTGTCCTGACTTCAGGTCATAAAGCCGGTCGGCGTATCCAATCTTGATCGGATTTGCACCTGAATGTCTAGCCCGCACTTGAAGTCGGTCGTGATTGAAATCGAAGTGCAGCGATTGCCCGCGGTAGTGCAAAGTAAATCGCAGGTGAATCAGCTGATCGGAAAGAGAGGGGTCGAGCCAAAGCGCATCATCCCGCGCGCTGATGCCTGTATAGCATCGTTGCACGATATCTACTGTGCCAGCCATCGCGCCCATGTGAATTCCGGATTTTGCAGTGCCTCTCGCTGCCACGTTGTAGTAGTCGCTCCCAAGGGCGGCATAAAAGAGACCACCAGGAGTATTTTCGGGCAGTGAATCGTGTTCGTTGCCAGATTCCGCGCTGCTACCCGCGCCATTTTTGCTGGTCTGGATAGTACTTTTCTTGTCATTGCCAGGCGCTGCCGCTTTCAGTATTCTGCTAGCGGACTTGGGACTCAACCGAGACAAAACCCAGGAAAGTGCCACGCGACTCAGCGTTGATTCGTTCGATGTGCGCGGCAAATAATATTCGGACATTTTCTCAAGACTAGCTAATTTAGCGGGATAGCCGAGATTTTT
>CAJCHQ010000005.1 GCA_903970295.1 Bryobacterales bacterium | reverse complement strand
ATCCTGAAATTCCTGGAGACCCTCTAAAAAATTATGTAAAATTGGCGACTTTCGATGGACCCGAAATGCGAAGGAAGACAATCGTTTTCCTGTTCGACGCTCATCGAATTTACATAATACGCAAATCAACATAAGGAGACTGGTCGTCGGTCTTCGTCACCAAGAACCTGACCGCAGCTGTCCTTGACCGCCTCAATCATCGCTGCCACATTCTGGAAGCTAATGGAGAAAGCTACCGCTTCAAGGAAAGTCTGCGCCGGAAGAAGGGCGCCAAAAGCTCAGACTCGCTGAACTGACTGCCGCATTTAATCAGACCGACAAGATGATGCATAGCCTGTAGCTGGCTGTGCATCATCTTGCCGGAACGGCTCGGCAAGACGGCGGAGCAAGCTCAGCGGCAGCCCGCAAAAGCTATTCGATTGCGTCGTTACGCATATCCGTCACGCGTACGATCAGGCCGCCATACTTTTCGATGGGTGGCCCCATTTTCGATTGCCACGCGGACTACATTTAATTTGCCAAACACAGGCTTGCCGCACAATCGACAAGAAAAACGGTTCAAACGAGAGGATGCGTTGATTCCCCGTTCGACCCAAAGTGACTGTTCGCTTGATTCCGCATTGACTCTCGAGCTTCTGTACGAGGTGATGACTCGCGAGGTTCGCAAGTCTAACGTGATCAATACCGACGACTCCGAAATCAAAATCCAGGATCGCACCATCAAAGGTCGAATGCGTAAAGGCAAGATGACCGTCTACGTGGCTCGCTCCCTCAAGCTCTTGGTTTTCGATTTTTCGCCTGACCAGACGTTCGACCGAAATAAAGCATGGTTCGAAGATGTTGACGCCTGCATTCAGGCGGATGCCGCCCGTGGTTTTGATGCCCTCTTCAAGAACAGTTCGAGAACGGAGGTCGGCTGTCATGCCCACTCGCGAAGAAAGTATTACGATTGTCTGCCCATTGAGCCCAAACCTTGCAACATCATTTTGGATATATACGAAAAGCTCTACGCTGTGGAAAGGGACATCACAGGAAAAACACCGGCGGAACGGCTGGCTGCCAGGCGTTCCCGCTCCAAGCCACTGATGAAAAAACTGCACACAAAGGTTCTCGCGCTCAAAGGAACACTCAATCCGACACATGTGCTCACGTCTGCCGTCGACTACACCCTCAACCACTGGATCGCCCTGACGCGATTCCTGAAGAACCCCGATCTCGATATCGACAACAACTCGGCCGAGCGAGCGATCAAGGACTTCGTTTTGATGAGGAAGAACAGTCTCTTTGTCGGTTCTAATGCCGGAGGCAGAGCGGCGGCAATCCACCTTTCCTTCATGGCTTCCTGCAAAGCCAACAACATCAACCCGGTCGAATACCTCACTGATGTCTTCACCAGGATCAACTCGATGAAGACAAGCGAACTCGAACAGTTGCTGCCCAACCGCTGGGCAAAATCTAGAAAGGCCTGCTAAACTCAAATCGATATCTCTAAAGAACCACTTCTCTAGATGCCATCAAACCATCGGCGCTGCTACCACTACTGCGTTCGGACGCACACTCGTCAGAAGAGTTTTCCTGATCTACGCACCAAGCTGCAAAACCACCGGCGGCCGCTGGTACTAGTACCGTTAGTAATTGCGTGACCAAATCCATAAGACGCTCCAATCGATTCCCATGAACGAATTCTGCAATTGTTGAGTTCGAGTGTCAACGAATATGCGATTAATCACTCTTGTGAGTGATTTCAAGATTGTTTCTCAGATTTTCAGTCAAGTGGATGCCGTGATCCCGACCATAAAAGTAGAAACACTCACGGTTAAGTCGGTCGAATGATAAGGCAGTCTATTGGATTTTCAACCCGGTGTGTGACTCAACGAGCAAATGAGGCACGACATACAGCAGTTTGAAAAGGCTGGAAATAGAAGCTTTGAGGCTTTAATTATGAAAGCGCATGAAAAGCCGGTGATAATGGTTATCAAGTACGATGTAGACCAAGCAACACGGTGATCTCTACGGACCAAATGAATCGCCATGGAGGTCGGCGATAATTAGGAACAAGGAGAGTGAGAAACGACATCAGCGTTAGTGCTAACGATTTCTGTCTTGAATTAGTAGGGTGCTGAATTTCGTAATCAGAATTCAAATTTCGCCAGGTGACGGCGTTCATACTCTGATCGATCTTCCTTGAGGAGTTTGCTTAGTTGTCACCTGCCGAAAATGACTTACAGGCACTCAGCAGCATCACATTCACTGTATGGTTGCCTGGTCTAGAGTCGAAAAGAGGTGATACTCTGGTTTTGCACCATTTGGAATTTTCTGTGAGCAATCGAGACAAAATCAAATTTCTACTTGAACCAGCAAAACCTGCAGTAATAGTGTCATTGATTGGCTTCGCTATGAGCATCGTGCCTAGTCTTGCTACAAGCAGTGTATTCTATACATGGCCAGGCTTGGCTTCGCCGAACTATACGCACGGTGCTTGGACGATATGGGCCCTGTGTGAAATTGAGCTTCTTCCGCGTTTCGTCATCGTGCCTTTTTCCATTACATATCTGATCTTCATTACGCTGAACTCAATAGCCCGCACTGACTTTACGACACGTAAGCCTAAATAGAGAGAAAGTATCACGAAGTCAGCCGCCGAGCGGGTGCCGACCAGGAAGAGTGTATGTGGTAATACTCTCGCCGCCGAATGCAGGTACTCCGGTTCCTGTCTTCTTATGCTGTACCGGAGCCGGTGCACCGTAGTACCCCGGTGCAAAAACCAATCCTGGAATCGTGGGTCGAGGAATGTTTAATCTATCGAGAACTCCGGCGATGAAAGCATTACTGTTTCTACCATAGCCGGAATCGAGAGGATCATAGGGAATATTACTGGCTACCGAGCTAGCTGCTGCGACTGCAGCCTGAATGAACTGATCGTCACTTAGTCCGCCTGTCGATAGAGGAATCCAGCTTGCGCCGTTTGTTTGATTCATGTACTGCTCTTGAAGGTTAAAATCCGTTTGCGCCTGAGGTTGATTTTGAGAGAATGTCAAACTGCCAAAATTGCCAAGTTGAAGTTGCGCAGGCTCTGCCTCTATGTCCATCCCTCTTGATATTGTGACAAGATTAACTTACCTGGTAACTTGCCTGGCGTCCTACCTGGTGACTTGCCTGGCGTTCTACTCTGGTGACTTGCCTGGCGTCCTACCTGGTGACTTGCCTGGTGTTTAAGGTCTGTCGCCTGTAGTATCCCCCCTCTGACTCCCCCGGGGGCACGGGGGAAGTTTATTTGCTTTGGTTCCATCTGAAATGGCTTTTCTTAAATACTGAAGCCCTTTAGTAGTAGCGCGATACCGCTGCTGGCTGCTACTTGGCTTGTCTGGTATTGTCATCTCGATGCACTGCGAAGCCAGACCTGGCAGAACGTATGCAAGTCGAAAATGCTTGAGATTTTTCAGACCCATTGCATCCTGAAGTTCCTGCCGGCTCATTTCCCCCCGTCCTAAAACCTTAAGCAAGGCAACTACCTCACTTGCCACCTTTGTCGTCCCCTCGCTAGCTGGTTTCTTTAGTTCATACGTTGACGGATGCCTGGCTAACCGAATCACAAATGAACTTCTTTCCTCGTCAGTTTCAAAAACTGGCTGCGCCGAGCCGTTATTTTGCATTGCTCTGAGAATCTTTGGAATTCCTGTTGCCCGTCCTTCTGTTAAGTCAAGCTCTCTGAGAAACTCTCCAATACGCCTGTTTCGATACCGTCGGTTTACAGCCTTTCCCGCTCGTAAATCTTCCATTTTGATTGCCCGATCTGGACCGGGAAAGCTCAACACCACAATCTCTTCAGGGGTAATACGAACTTCTATCGGCTCACGCTCTTCATACGAACGGTGATAGACAGCATTCACGATAGCTTCTTCGATTGCCGGAAAAGGGAAATTCCATATTCTTCGCGCTTCTGCTTGTCCTTCCTGTTTCACAACCGTCTCGGTAAGATAGTTCCGTTGAATGTAAGAGAGAGCGTCTCGCGTCATCTGCCCAAGTGGACCATAAAAGGTTTTCTCATCAAACTGATCCCCTCCTGGTCCATCAGGAAACCAGATAACATCAATTTGCGTTCCCGGAAAAAACTTGTCTGGTCTCTCGTTGAAAAACATCAATCCCACATTCTTCACCCAAACTGACTCGGACGGACCCCCTACTATGTTCATTTGCCGCCCTAAAGCTTGAATTTCCATTGCATCTACACTCTCTGCCAATGCACTTCCCACCTCTTCAAGAAAGTCCTTTATCAATGGGCGCGAAAGTTCATTCACACTTCCTGATTGTGAATAACGATCATCGAAAGGTATTTTTGCTGACAGACTAAGGAGGTCTTGTTCTGTTTCACCTTTCGCCTCGATTGTACTGCTGTACCGCCGAACATAATAGAACAACGTCTTGTGCTTGGCTGTAACTGCCGAAGGAGCTTTGTAAGGACGATTTTGTCCTCCGGGGCATTGCAAGATTATCAACTTACGACTTTCAATTTCTTCTATAGTCAGAAGCGGAAAGTAAGGTGGCTGAATTAGGTTGCAGTAACCAAGCAACTCTTGCTGAATTCTATCCAGCTTGTTCTCTGGAATTCCGGCAGGCGGGAAGATGGGTTGCCCTGCGCTATCGCAGTCCTGTCCGATGACCACATACCCTCCACCAAGATTTTCCAAATCGTTGGCAAAAGCACAAACTGTCCGCATGATCGGATCTGCATTCCAGCCAGCTTTGTACTCGATTCGCGCACCTTCAACAGTGCGTTGCTTTAGCAGATCAGTTAGATTCAGAGGGAGTTTGCTATGCATAAACAACTGCTTCAAAGTACCGTGTCCTGAGAATCATCTTTCTTAGCGTTGTTTTCTGCAACATTCTCCGTCGTCGCTTCGTAAGCGTTGCAGCATCGACGGCTTGAGAATCAGAATCCGTCCCGCATATACTGGATGATACCACAGGCAATGCGAGGAGGCTAACGTGCCAGCTCACGGGCATCGAGATCCATACAAAGAACAGCACTGGCGAGAAATTATTGCCCGGCAGAAGTTGAGTGGACTCTCCAAGGCCCAGTTTTGCTTGAATGAAGGGATAAAGCCAAGTGCGTTTTCTAACTGGGAGCGCACCATTCGCGCTCGCGACGAGGAGAACCGGCGAGCGGACGGCAAATCAAAGCAGCAGCACAGAAATCTCAAAAGGACTGGCGCATCGAGTAAAGCAAAGTTCGCCTCTGCGCAAAATGTTTCGAAACAAAAGCCTACATTCGTGAGAGCGACGGTATCTGCTCCTCGCGAAATTTCTTCCCCATTGGCGACAATCGAAATATCGGTGCCCAGTGGCGTGGTGGTCCGCGTGCCGGCGAGTTTCGATTTGAAAATGTTGGTGCGAATAATGGATGCGCTCCGATAGATATGTTCATTGCTCCTGGTGCCATCCAAATCTACTTCTGTACGAAGCCAACTGACATGCGCTTTGGCTTTAACGGACTGTACGGAGTCGTGAAGTCTTTCATGGGTGGCGACCCCATGTCCGGTGCGCTTTTTGTCTTCAGAAATCGACGTGGCAATCGGGTGAAAATACTTGTTTGGGATCGGGATGGCTTCGTGCTTTGGTATAAACTTTTGCCAAAAGGAACGTTC
>CAJCHQ010000004.1 GCA_903970295.1 Bryobacterales bacterium | reverse complement strand
GAATGGCTCATCGGAACGACCGTGTTGGGAGCGGCATATGGGGGAATCGAGCTATTAAGCCATTCTTCGGATTGGATTCGAGACGCGCATGAAGTCCGCCAGCCGCAAAATTTTTCAACAGCGCAACTGCAAAAAGCTCGCGACGACTTACATGGGTTAGGCAGAGGTATAACCGACACGGTCGTCAGCAGTGGCGGCGCCGCAACGTTCGCTGTGCGAGGTGTTGCCTGCTCAAGCGCAGTTAACGTGATCCGCTTGGGTCTCGCCTCAGCTGCTCGAACAATCTGGCCAACGCAGAGAGTTCGCAAGGAGCTGGACGCTTCTATGCCACCTGCCCTCAAGGCTGAGGTTATCTCCGGTCTTAAGGCGATATTCGATCATTCAAAATTGTGAGTGACTCCGGCTTGTTCTTCCGCCGATCCCTTGAACACTCTGGAGCGTGCTGGCTGCAAAATGATAGGATAGCAGGCTGGTTACCGAAGGAACAGATTGGATCAGGTGGCGCCTCGAAACGTGGATTGCGTGCAAAAACTTCGGAGCGTGGCAACGGCTCTTCTCACTGTCTGCAAAGTCTTGACTTGCACAATATCGTTTACCTTTTGCCTGTGCCCGGCGATGGCCGCAAACGATGTGGTTTGGCAGTTGAATCCAAAGGATGCGCATCCGGCAAGTTGCTGGATCGCACCGTTCGTTCACCTATCCAAAGACGATCAAAGACAATCATGCCTGGACGCTGATAGTCGGCAGGGTCACGGCGCCTGGAATTCATACGTAGTAACGTCGGCTGGACTAATTAAACCGGGAGAAGGGCTTCAAAGCTGATCGTCCCTAAAGGTATCTACAAAATTTCCACCGGTGAGAACATCATCTTCGAAGGATTGAACGATTTTACTTTTGATGGTGGGGGATCAACCTTTTTATTCCACCAGATCAAGGGCGGCTCTGGCGTCGGCATCAAGAGATGTAATCGCACAGTCTTTTGTAGTTTTAATCTGATTGGGACTGGAAAATCGATCCGATTTCTTCCGTCGGAAGAGTGACAAAAACAGCTCCCGATTCTTCCTTTTTCGAGATGCTTTTTGAAAGCAAAGCCCCGACTGATGCAAAACGATGGAAAGGATTGATTCCACTCGACGAAAAATTGCGTGCGCCAGGTGCGGGGAAGGAATGGGGCGTTGCCGCCACCACGGTTGATTTGATCGAGCCACAAACAGTGCGCGTATACACTTCTAACCGAGTCGCACCGAATCGTATGCAAAAATAACAAAATACAGTAGAACACGACATGGCGACACGACACGAAATGGCGACACGACGATGCAAAAATTGAAAATCAAAAATGGATGATGATTTAAAACGCCAGGAGGCGCTAATGCGCCTTCATGCCGGATTACCACGACAAGGACCGGGCAGTGATGGTACTACGGCAGAGGCATTGCGGCGTTTACCTCCAATTTCCTTGCCAGCACAAATTTATGATCTGGGATGTGGACCCGGCCGAGCCACACTGGTGCTGGCGAATATATTGAAGCAGAAAATTGTTGCGGTTGATCTGCAGGAAGAATTCCTCAACCAATTGCACAACAGTGCAGCTCAAAAGGGACTGACGAATCTCATTGAAACGCGGCGCGCTGACATGCTTTCGTTGGCTGCTGAAATCGGAACCGTGCACCTCATATGGTCTGAAGGCGCTATCTACTGTGTCGGATTTGACACAGCTCTGACTGCCTGGCACTCTTTGCTCACCGCCGACGGATTGGTGGCATGCACTGAGCTGAGCTGGCTGCACGCTAATCCAGCTACTGAGCCAAAAACATTTTGGCAAGAGAATTATCCCGCAATGCGCTCAGTGGGTCAGAATCTGATAGCAGCAGAACAATTGGGCTTCGCCTGCTTAGACTACTTCACCCTGCCCGAATCTTGTTGGTGGGACGAGTATTATGGTCCCTGGCTGCACCATATTGAAAAGCTAAAAGCCGAGGTCGAACAGGACACATTCTTGTCTGCCGCAATTGCCAATGCGGAAACAGAAATAAATCTCTTTCGTCGGTTCCATCACGAATATGGCTACGTATTTTATCTGTTGCAAAAATCAACTGTGAAAATACAGCGCGTGCTTAGCTCCGACGATGCAGCGGAAATTGCGCGACTGTTTCGGCATTCCCGCCAATCGGCACTTCCGTATTTGCCGACGTTGCACACAACCCACGAGGATCTGCATTACATTCGCGATCAAGTATTGCCAAATAATGATGTGTTCGCAGCTCGCGAGATTTCCGGCAAAATAATTGGCTTCATTGCTTTTGACAAGGAATGGATAAACCACCTTTACGTCTCCCCGGAGTTTGTGCGGCGCGGCATCGGTTTGCGCTTATTAAACATCGCAAAAGCGCAAAATACAAAACTACGCCTCTGGACTTTTCAAAAGAACGAACTAGCAAAGCAGTTTTATTCCAAACACGGTTTCAACGTGATCGCTGAGACAGATGGCGTCGACAATGAAGAAAAGGAACCAGACGTTCTATTTGAATGGAGATCCGCTGCCATCTTGCATGGAACTAATTCTGACATTTAAAGTGCTAAAATCGGCGCCATCCTTTTTCGTGAGCGAACCACCACTTGGCTGTGGGAAGGGGCACTGATCTTCAGAAAAAGCATATCAGACTTTATTCTGGCGCTCTGTTACTACATAGCGTTGTAGCAGAGAAATTGACAGACGACCGCTTGATGGCACCTCGCGAATCAGAAAGATCGATTGCTCGAACTCCAATCCTCCCGGTACCGGAGTGCCCGTGTTCGGACATAACTTCGGATCCAACCCATCGACATCAAAGCTGACATAGACACGCTGCCGTTGGATTTTTCGTCGGTTTTTGGATCATTGTTTCGGCGCTGATCAAATCCAAGTTGTTTTCTCGCGATCGGCTGGCAATGACTCCAGCCGGCATTGCCGCAGCTGGCATAACAATCGGAATTACTTATTTGGTTATGCACAGTCCGTAGGTTGGGACCGTGATTTATGGGTAATCGGATCCATTCATCACTGTGGAACAGCTTGAAGGATTGATCGAAGCGCGCGACCTAGGCTGCAGAGCAATGAGCAGGCATTTTGGGATTGCGTGATTGCGCCCCGCTTCAGACTGGACTATTTTATCTCGGACCCTGCCAATACTGGTCGGTCGTTATGCTGCATGCTTTGAGGCCCTTTGAGAATGAAATTGAACGCATCTTTGAAGAGTTGGACTCGCTTTTCGGTAGCCAGTTCTTCTTTATCCTTAAAAGCATCCGGGTTTATTTTAGAGAGGTCTACTGGTTTGCCGCCTTCGCCCATGGTGCTGAAGTCGATTGGCTGTGCCGCTGCCAACTTGGGAGTGTGATCTCCTTGCGGTATTTCTGATCCAGGCAATATTTTCCCGTCATCGTGCTGCATGCTCTTCGGTCCGTGAAGCACGAAGTCCACGACTTTCGCCACGCCGTCGTGGACTGCCTGGACTCGCTTTTCGGTAGCCAGTTCTTCTTTATCCTTAAACGCATCCGGATTTATTTTAGACAGGTTGACAGGTTGACTACCGCTGGTTTTTTCGCTAGCCAATTGGATTGGGTGCTCTCCGTCGGTTAGTTTCAAACCAGGCAAGAGCGTTTGCATCTTATCGAGCGCGTTGGGATCGTCTTGTTTGATATCAGCGAGGAATTCTTTTTGAGTTGCAAGCGACGCTTTGCTCATGGTGCCGAATGTTTCTGACAGCATCTTGTGCGAAGCTTCCGGCGATTTGTTAGTCAATGCGCCTTCCGATTGTTTAGCCGCATTGTCAGCCGCATCGCCATGAATTCTTGTGACCATAGTAAACCTCCAATAACAGCGGAAGGAAGCCGCCGAAGAAGTCAATTAACCCAAGGACAGGAAGTGTCGGTATTATGAAACGGCAACCGGTCAATTACGTTACAAAATCGTTTAAAGACGACTGGCTTTCTTGTACCGTAAAGCTACGCTGCAATTGAGGAAAAATTATGTCGCTCCTTGCGCCCGTTCGCAGTTCTCGATGTAATTAAGCGCTCCACAGTGGCGACCCCAGGACCACCGAGCCTTGGCTGCCGGCAGAGGCACCCAATTTTCAAGAAAACCATATCATTCGGCTGCTCTGCTGCTGCATCGCGTTGTCCGGAGCCGGTTACGACTTCCCCTGGCGGAGGTTACCATTGAGTTGCCCAATCTGCTGGCGGCAGTTTTTGGAATTTCGAGTTGTTCAAATCGATGAGTTCAATGGCGGATTCGATTTTCCTAAGGAATGGCTCTTGATCGGATTTGCGCAAGCGAAAGATTTTTCCTGCATCGGCGAATGTAAGGACTCGGCCAAATGTAGCCATTAGTGCCGTCATGTGTCGGTGATGTCGCCACGCGGTCATCTTTGCCATTGCTTACTCATCGCCATTCGTCTGAATTTGATAAGCAACATAATAGCGAAAATGAGAGCAGCAGGCATACCAATTAAAAACAGCAAAGAGTATGGCGAAAAAGTCACGGCGGGTACAACAATAAATTCAAGAACAAGTCCGGCAAAGA
>CAJCHQ010000003.1 GCA_903970295.1 Bryobacterales bacterium | reverse complement strand
TTCTACAACAACACGACCGAGGGCTTCAGGAACAGTGTTCTGTGCGGGCTCATGGCTCGTTTGAATCTCTGGGTAAATCCTCGGGTTGTTGCTTTGACTGAAAAAACCGACATTGATTTCGAGCTGCTCACGAAACAACTTTTCACTTTTTATTTTGCAGTGCCGGCGAAGCAAGATCACCTGAAGCCGCTGGCAGCGCTGATTTTCAATTTCCTGCTGGAGTCTTCCCTGGACCGAAATTTTGAAAAGCCGCTTGCACTGTTTCTCGATGAGTTTCTAAACTACGGTTATATTCCTGGCATGCCTGAGGCGTTAACTATTATTCGCCACAAGCATATTCCAATCACTTTAGGTATCCAGGATCAAGTCCAATTGCGGAAAGTCTACGGCGACGATAACGCCACTCTTTTATTCGGACAGCCGGGCACCAAAATATTTTTCAAGCCTCGTGACCTGGGCACGGCGAAAAAAATTGCTGAAATGCTTGGCACTCAGACAATCATAGAGCGCAAGCTAAATAGCAGCGGGCATATCATGGAGCGAGAGTTCGGGCGCCCATTACTTAATCCGGGCGAACTTATGAGCCTGGGAAAAAATCAAACTATCGTCTTAACACCGTCAACGCCACCAGTAAAAATGACCACGTTTCACTGGCAGGATTATCTTGCTCCAACCAGCTACCCCACACCTGAATTTAGGGTTCTGGATGTTAACGAAGCATTAGAACAAACATGTCGTGAGACAGCGACTAAACCGGACTGGCAAAAAGAATGGGAAACAAAGCCAGAATCTAAAACATCCAGCGAAGAGCGTAAGCCTTCTTCTGATACACGGAACAAGCAGCCAGCAGCAGCACCGCCACCTGCACCACAAAAGAAGAGCAATGAAGATGAGGACGAAAACGACGTAGAATCCAAGGATTGGTCAGTGCCGAACTACTGATGCAGACCTCGGTCGTCGTCTCGCTCTCTTTCCTCCTCGTCACTGCCTTGCGATTTGCCACCGATAACATCTGTGCGAACGTGAGGCGTGACGATGTCAGGACCACTACTGTCCTCTCTAATCGGCTGGGGCATCGACTCGGAAAACAACGGATTAAACGGCGTTCTATCTTCTTTTGGTTCGTGCGATTCCGTAGGCTCTTTTGACGGCTGCGTGCCATTTTCTTTTTGATGCTCGATGCTGTCGCTATAGTCCATGCCTTGCAAGAAGCGCTCCATTGAGCGCTCGTTAAGCGGGCGGTTTTCGGCTGCGAAGTCCTTCAAAAGTTCTAGCTCTTTATCGATGGATTCTTTCATTTCTGGGTTTGATTCAAGAAGCTCTTTCAGTCGCTGTTTTTCCATGTTCGAGTTGTAGTCACCGTGAAATTCAGACATTGAACCCTGAACTTCGCGCACTGTTTGGCGGCTGCTGTAGCGTGTTGGTCCGTGGTCCGGGTCTGCCGCTTGCTTGAGGTCAGAGTCGAATTTTTCATAGTCCAGGCGGTCTTGATCTGGGTCGCGATCTTTTTTCTTTTCTTTCGCGCCATCTTCGAAAAGGGGTTCGTACAGATCTTGTTTGCCCTTATACGGTGCTTTCTCGTGGTCTCGCAGAAGCGGATCAGGCGCTTGTTTTTGAATGAAAGTTCGGAACTCGCGTTCATCTCCTTTCAATAAGTCCCGCACATCCCGGGTTTCTTCCTTCTCTCTTTCGACCAAACGCCGTACACCAAATTCGCGGTAAATATAGTCATCGCCGATTTCTCGCATGCGCTGGTGGTCTTCTGGTATCAGCCTGACTCTATCGCCCTCCTGGCTCCTGGCCATCAGGCAAACGTGAGCATGAATGTGGTCGGTGTTATCGTGCACCACAGCATTCCATTCAAGAGTCATGCCTTTTTCGCGACCGAGTTCGAACATGACCTCGCGTGTGTATTCGCGTATGTCAACATCTTGTCGCCCTGGTGAGAGGATTAGCTTATGCATGGCTACACCACGCGGATCATAAGTCTCGTACAGGCGCTCTTTAACTTCTCGAACGTCGATGTCATCGCGCGTCTTGTTGAAAAACTTTCGACCCTCCTGGTCTCTGTCTTCACCAGCTCGATAGGATACGTAGTTTATGTGACGGCGGGCGGATTCAAGCCCCCTCTTGCCTTTGCAATAACTATGCTTTACGACCGTTCGGGGCATTGCCTGGTTCCTCTTCTAGCCAGTGCATCAGCTCCTGGATGTTCGTTTCTGGATATCTGAGCTTCTGTTCCAGGCGCTCAAAAGCGCTTGTAGACGCCCATGTAACTACCCGTTCTCTAGTCTCTTTGTTCAGAAGTCGAAACATGAGCATGAAAGTGCAGCCAGTATCGAGCGCTGTCCTGGCACTCAATTTTGCTAAGCGGTTCGTTAGCGCATCCAGCCGCTTGTTATTGTCGTATGCCGATTTCGCCATGATGCCTGCTAATCGGTCCTCGATTTTTTTAATCCGTTCTGCGATCGGTGATTCGAAATTCTTCACCTCTTCAGAGTCATGTTTGTCCAGGTAAAAAAGCAAAGCTTTTCTAGCGAGCTCGTTTCTGTTTTTGCCTTCGAGTCGGCAACACAGATCTAGTCTCATGTGGTCTGCAGCGGCCAGCCTGACTTGAATGGCTGGCGTTCTTTTTGGTGTGGACATTTCCTTTTTCCTCCTCTGGATGTAACCTAGAGGTACTACTGACTGGGCTTTGCAATTAGTGGTAATCCTCAAAAGTTCTTCTTAAAAAAATGGACGTAGGCAAGAGGACCACGGGCGCGGTCGCCCGTGGGTTTGGTACCTCTCCTTTATCCTGCACTACCGCAGTCGCTTCGCTCTCCGCTAGTGACGACACAGTCGTAAGCCCACCAAAAGAAGCGGCTCGGGTCCTGCCCTCTGCCCTCGGTCTTATGTAGCTATTGCCCCGCTACCATCTACCATCTTGGCGGTGTTGCTGCGTGATCGTTGATTCGATGGTCTCTCGATTTGTTTATTGTCTTCAACGATCTTCCACACGCTGAAACCCCAATACGCAATCCATGAACCAACAAATTCACCACTATCGACATCAAGCCTAAAACCAGGTCCATAAACGGTCGTAGAACATCAGTCGCTTTACCACCAGCCATCATGTTCAGAGCCACGAGAACCCCTACCAAAAGAGCTGCTTCACTTAGAATGTTCATTTTCACTGCTCCTGCCATTGCTTTTGTTTAATGAATTGCTGTTCGTGAAACGTCTGTTCATCTGCTTCGTCCTTCATATTGCCGCTGTTTGATCGCGTTCATGTCACCGTTGAAACGCATGTCTTCTTCGTGATTCCTTTGCAGCGCTGCCTTAGTGTTGTGCTCGGAAAGATTTTTCGCTTTGGCGCTAAGGTCTTTTACAAACTTCGCTTCCAGAAATATATTTCGAGCCTCTGCTTTCTTGTAAATAGCCATCTTGCGATGCCATTCTTTCTCTTTCTTTTGATCGTTTTTCTCTATTTGCTTTGCTGGCGTTAATGCATCTTTCTTTTTTTCGCCTCCAGCTGTTTGAGACGCAGCAGCCGATAACGGGTTTTTATCCAGTTGTTGCACGTGCTTTTGTTTTTCCAACAGTTCTTGCTTTTTTAAATTTTCGTGTTTATTTTGTGCAGTCATAACAGCTCCTTTTTAGCAGTGACCCAGTCACACACTAGTTCGAACAAACTTTTAGGAGGAGCTAATTGGCACCGCAATGCGGTGAAGCGGGGTGGCGGGTGGGTAGCCTCAGCGGGCATGCAGCCTGCGCACCCTCCGCGTTAGCGGATATAAAAAACATTTGCGCGCTAGCGAACTAGCAGTGAATCGAAACATAGAAAAACCCGGCAAAGCCGGGTTGTCGATTACTTCACGTAATCTCTGAACAGCGGCAGAGACTTCCAATCTGGCTCTACTGGATTGCGTCGCGCATGCTCGCAATTCCAGCATATGCATCTTTCGCCATCATCGTGATGGCGAAGGTCCTCGTCTTCCAGTTCTTGATTCTCGGCTGCTTTCCGGTCAGCGAACTCTCTCATGCTCACGATATTGTTCTTCATGTTCAAACCTCATTCTGTCCGACTCTCCGTCGGGTTTCCCTTTCCTATCGATCTGGCTGGCAAGTCAAGCCCGGAGTGAAACGCAGAGCGAAGCGGGGCTTTACTTGACTGGTGCCAGATTGATTTAATAAAAAAACCCGGGGGAGAGGAGTACCTGCAGGCGCAGCGGCACCGCAGGTGTCCCCAAAAAATACATAAGTATTAAGGGAATGTGCCGTTAGGCACCTTATATGGTATCGACTAAAATTGAGACTGCTTCTAAGCGGTCTCAGCGCATCGCACCCGAACGGCTTGCCGTTCGACAGGTCGGACAATTAGCACCCCTGACCGTTCTAATCGCTACACTCTGGTGCCACTCGTGTCCTTTTTTGCACAGCCACCAGTATTTATCGGCAGTCTGCCCGTTAACATCTCCTGGAGTTTTGCGCTTGTTCCTCGTCGGATGCCATTCCTTAGCGACTCTTGGATACATAGTCTTTAAGCAGTTAGTGATAGATACTCTATTTGAATTACAGAAAGGACATCCTAAAGAGCCTTGAGTCTTGGTTGTGATCAGAGCTTGCCATTCATGATCCGGTCCCTTCGGGCATTTCCACCAGACTCTTCGAGATTCAGCCATACGAAGATTTTTGGCGTTCCATTTTCCGTTCTTCGTCGGATGCAGCATTCTAGCCACTCTGGGGAAATTCGCAAGCATATTAGTTTTTGATAGCTGCGATTTTTTGCAAGCCGGACAGCGCTCGCCTTTTCTTCTATTGAAAGTTGACACCCACACGTGATCACTAGCTACTGAACACTTCCAGTAATAGCGCTTGTGCCAGGTAATTTTGTGCGGGTCATCACCTTTGTTTTTCTTTAAATCAAATTGCGCAAGAGCCTCTGGATAGTCTTTCAAATCTGTACTTACACCGACGTTGCAAATCATGCAGCCTGACTTACGTTTACCTGTGCGGTTCGCTATCATTGCAGCATAAACATGCTTTTTGGAGCATTGCCACCAGACTTTAATGTTGGAGCCATAGTTGAAATCCTCAGGACCCCAACCGCAATTTTTCTTGTAGTGCCACTCACTGGCTATCTCCGGGAAGGCAGACGCTAGCGAGGCTCTGCGGATCGGACGGGGTTCGATCACGTCTTCTATATACTTAATTCGACCCGGTAGCCTTGCTCTCTTTTGCGTCATAAGTATAAGTATCCTGGTAAGAAGTGCCTTGCTTAAGCGCTCGATTTACGCTCAATTAATTCTCTGACGGCTGATACATACTCGGTCGGGATAACCATAAGAGTCTGCCCCTTTAGCTCTGAGGCAGCCTCGTCTTCAGCAATAAGCACTTCGTCGTCCATCTGCTCATAGTGCTGCAGTAAATTTTTTACTCTTGCCTCGTCCCATCCTGGCGGAAATTTTTGCTTGCTCATTTCTTACTTCGCCTCCGTCGACGATAGGCTTTCAACTGTTTGTCGGTAAGTTCGTATGCGGTAACAACAAAAATATCAGAGCTACCTCTTGAAACATAGATTACACGCAAATAGCGTCCGGCGTCAGTTTGTCCCACGGCAATTCTAGAATCATCGGCAGCCGGACGGTCTTCACCTGGGCGCGAAAGAATTTGATAGACCTCGTCTTCAGAGACTTGGTGATTGTAGATATGAGGATGAAGGGTTTGCGGGTCTTCGTAAAAGCGAATGTCCAAAATTGCTCTCTTTGATCTCAGTGTCAGCGTTTCTAAGTCGGCAAATTTCTCGGTGGTCGTGGTGCACCAAAGTACAGATCGTCGTATTCTTTTTTGAATTCAGCAGCTGATAGGTCACCATAGCGATTGAGCAAAACACGTCGTAGAGCCGCTATCGCGTAGCCGTCGAATTGATTGTCTTTCTCCAATTTCCTGAGACGTCCTTCGATGAGATCAAATCTATCGGCTTGCTGTGTATTAGATTTTTGATCGCGCATGCCTTCGCGTAACAGTGAGTTGATCATCTTCGACTTAACGCCCTGGTCAAGTGAATCAAGCCACTCTTTAACGTCGGGCTCGGCATAGAACGTGAATTTCGTGGATTTTTCGGATGTCATGATTATTTCCAAGAGCTGCAAGAAGGTAAATGCTGACTTTTGCTGGGTGCTGGCAATGCTGGCACGTGCAGGCAACAATTTTACCTCATGACAGGGTGTTTCGAATTCTGAGCCCCTAGGACGAACGTTTTTTTACCGGGATGTATTGGTCCTAATTTTCCTTCTAAAAAATTGCTTGCAGGGCATTTAAACCGCCTCGGGTTCGGTTCTAATTTGGAGTGACATATGCAGAAACATACGTGCGCGCACCGAGATACGAGTCTTGCTGGCATAGGCTGGTAAAAATGGTTCGCCGGCCGTGGAGTGTCCCGTTTTCCCCCATGCCGGTGTTGGACCTCGTTCTGAGCTCCTATAAAAAATTGCCGCTCAGCGTCCACAGGACGCTTCAAGTCCGACAGAGCGACGGCAGGAGCGAGCGCAGAGCGCCATATAGAAATTCCGAGGATTAAATGGGAGGGGACCCGCGCGTAGCGTGGGGAGGTTGCCCGTTTATGCCGCAGGTACTTAGACACCTGCACGCGTATGCGTGCGCCAGCGATTGACCCCGGAGCTAAAATCGAATGGAGTGATGGCGGGGACTAGCTTCTATCCCTATGTCGTTTGTCGTCCCGCCGTCGCTCCGTTTGATTTTTAAGCGTAGGGAGTCAATCGCCATATAAAAAATTCTCGCGCGATAGCGCGTACATCTTGACTTGTTTTCACGGAGCGCTGTCAAGCGCAACGCTGCTCTCTTAGATCTCTTACTAGATCTCTTAGATCTCTTAGGCGCTTGGAAACATCCTTCAAACTCTTGCGGCACAAGCGCCTTAGTAAACGCTAATTCCGTGGAATGTCGAGATTCCTCCGTGGAATGTCGACATTTCCTCCGTGGAATGTCGAGATTCCTCCGTGGAATGTCGAATTCCGGCCCGTGGAATGTCGACTTTGCAACCCCCTGTTGCCCGAATCCCAAATTAAAGGCGCGCGCCTGGCGACGCACCAACTTGAATTAAGTTCGGAATTCGACATTCCACGGAGGTGGGCTATTAGTTCGACACTCCACGGAGGGATGCAGTCGGACGCATCTTTAGAGCTAATGACTTTGCATCATCAACGGTCCATCCATGTTCGGCAAGCAGTTTCTCGTTAGCGGGTTGGTTCAGCCCGACACGTATCGCTTGCCGAATCAGAATGGATTCTCTCTCTTCCGCTTCTGTCGCTGGAGTTGAGCGATTATCTTCTAAAGATTCAATTAAAGAAAGTTGTTTAGAAGAACGTTTGCCAGCTATCCATGAGGCGTACAATTCTTTTGAATTCAATCGGTTTCTTAATTCATCTATGAATTTTTCACCCAACATAAACACAAAATGTTCGCCATCCCACTCGGATGAAACATCAATATAACCCCGAAATTTGAGCTCTTGGATGGCGTTCTTGAGTCGATCACGAGCCCGAGCAGCCGAATCCCACCCAGTTACTGCTAAATAGTCTCGAATTTCATTCCAGTGTGCTCGATAAGTATCTCGTCCATGCTGGACAGCCAGCCAAAACCGGTAAGACAAATGTGGATAAAGAAGTTTGGCCAAATCACCTTTGAACTGACGAACATATTTCACGTCAATCAAAGCTATGTAACCACCCTCAAGATTTTTTCTAACGTAATCACCTAGCTTCACCCAGGTAGACTCGTAGACCCCTCCATTGCCATCTGGTTCGCCTTTAAATCCTGCTTCCGTGATTAAAGTGACATTTTGCAGCAATCGAACATAGCCACCATCTGAGGGGCAATTGAAAGCCTTTTCCGAAAAACAAATTGTTCGCAAAAGCCGACGAATAGAATCGTTCAGCATCAGTATATATTTTCCAGTCGAGGGCTTTCCGATTCGGCGTAAAAAAGCAGTGGGCGACCCGAGTTCAATTAT
>CAJCHQ010000002.1 GCA_903970295.1 Bryobacterales bacterium | reverse complement strand
CATGATCGGGCCGGCGGCTACGAATGGGCCGACTCCGGGAATGGCCAGGGCGCCTATGCCCGCTAACCAACCGAGGGCGCCGCCCAGGACCATGCCAGTACCAGCACCAGCGGATGCGCCTTCTGGTGCTTTGCTGTGTTTCTCATGACCGGCGTCCTGGGCGGCATTGCGGTCAGGCAACAAGACCGAGATATCATCAGTGGTGAAGCCGGCGTCTCTCAAGGCATCGACAATTCGTTCGGCTTCTATCTCACTGGGCACGATGCAAACTACTGCTTGTCTCATATAATTTTTTCTCCCGATTCACTTTCTACGCTGTCCTGCCTTTGACTCGATCCTCTACGGTTGGTTCCTAGTGCAGAGTTGCCGTCATACCGCTTGGCCACTTCCTCGTAAACTGAGGTGTGGGTGCGATTGTGATTTTGTTACCTGCCAAGAGCGGGCATAACTCCCAATATTGGAGTTGATTTTGGTCAGAGAAACGAACACTGCGCACGAACAAATCGCAAACAGCAATTTGGCTGTTGCTTTCATTCTTGGTGCGCTTTTTGTCTCTGGTTTTGCCAGTCTCGGTTACGAGATAGTCTGGCAAAGGTTACTGGTTCGCCTGCTGGGCGCCACACTTCCTTCTGTCACCTTGATATTTTGTATTTTTATGGTCGGTCTGGTTGCTGGATCTTTGCTCAGCATTGTCATGCTCAAACGAGTCAAGCATGCTCTCATCTTGTATGCCTGGTTGGAAGCCGGGATTGGCTCCATTGGCGTGATCATGCCTGTTCTTTTTGAACAGAATTTTGTTGATGTTTTTTTGCTCCGGGCTACGCACACGATCGCCGCCAACATTCTAGCCTTGACTGGATTTGCTGCTAACCATCACGGCGGTCACTTTGTCCGTCTGCTCGCCTCATTGCCCTGCGAATTCTTTGATCTGTCTTATGGCTTGCTCGTCTTCATATTGCTGAGTGGAATGTTTATTGCCACCGTGATGATGGGCGCTACATTTAATTGCATAACCAAACTGCTCGCTCAAAATTCCTGGTTGTTGAAACCATGGTTCGGCCTTGACGTGTTCGGACCAAAAGATGAATCGACTCTCGGTCGCAAATTGATGTACTGCTATTGCATCAATTTGGTCGGTGCAGCGCTGGGCAGCGTCGCTACCGCTTTCGCGTACATACCGGCCATCGGTTTGGTCGGTACGAGTTCAATCATGGCGGTCTTGAATCTAGCGGTTGCCATCTCTATGTTTCGCACTAATTACGATCAACGCTGGCACTTCTCAGCTGATGCCGAACTGCATGCAGACCAAGAGGCAGAAGTGGGTTTAGAGACCGATGAACTGGTGGCGGCATCAGTGGCGCCAGATGCGATTAGTGCCTTTGCGGCAGTGCCTCTGGCTTTCTGTTTTTCCTTTGTCGGTATGGGCATGGAAGTTGTTTGGACCCGTGTGCTCTGTCTGGTTTTAGGTTCATCGACTTACGCGGTTGGGGGCGTGCTCTGTCTCGATTTGCTCGGATTGTCGATGGGAGCATTCTTTGCTCCCCGTCTGCTAAGACTTGGCTGGCGACCGGTGAGCATTGTTAGTGGCGCCGCTTTAGGCACGGCTGCCTATTTGGCCGCCAGCCTGTTTCTCATCCCTCGGTCAGTCTGGCTTTTCCTTTGTCTGCAAAAGTATCTACTCGATCTTCACGCCAGTTTGGATGTAACTTCTTTTGCCTCACGGCTTTTAATTTGTGCTTTGCTAGTCTTACCTCCGACAGCCCTGCTTGGCTTGATTTTTCCCTGTCTGATCGGCACAACAGTACAGCCGGGAAAGGCTGTCGGCACGATCGGGCGTTTGTTAGCCGGCAGCACTCTGGGCTCCATATCTGGTGCACTATCGGCTAATTTGATTATTCCAAACTCCACCTGGGTCAGTGGTATCGAATTTTGTTTGATTGCCAGCACTTGTCTATTGCTCGGTCTCGCGTTAGTGGCCGATGTATTTGTGCCGAAAGATGACTCGCTGCGTGCGCAGGCGAGACTTCTATTCGTTGGTTTATGTGCAATACCACTTGTGGTGCTGATGCTCAGACCAGTCTGGAACACGACGATTATGTCGACAGGTGCTTCTTTTTTGGCCATTCCCTCGTCAAAGCTGCGTTCGTTTTCGGTCTTTGCCTCGGCGATTGAAGCCAGTTCCGGCCCTCCTCTCATGTACCATGAGGGCTTGAATTCGACAGTGACAGTCGAAACTAATCTCGCCGGCAACGTGATTTTTCTCAAGAGCGATGGCAAGGTTGAGGCGTCTTTGCCGATTGACCTGCAAAAGCCTGCACCGACCAGTGATGAGCGAACGCAAATACTCCTGGGCGCATTGCCCGTCATCAACTGCACTGCCGACAAAATGGATGCCTTTTTGATCGGCCTGGGTTCTGGCACTACCGCGGGTGCTATCCTCAGCTGCGATCGCGTCAAGCGTTTGAAAATTTGTGAGTTGGAACCATCTGTAGTGGCAGCCTCGCATTTTTTCGATGGCATTAACGGGCAGCCGCTGCGGAATGAATGGTTAGCAAGCAAGCGTGTTCAGGTCGATCTCGCGGATGGACGCGCCTCGCTCACTCGTAACCCGGAATGTTACGACATCATTGTTTCGCAACCATCCGAGCCCTGGGTAAGCGGTTCCAGCGACCTGTTTACGACTGAATTCTGGCAATTGGCCAAGAATCGATTGAAACCATTTGGCGTGTTTTGCCAATGGTTGCAGTTGTATTGTATCGATCAGGAGACGCTGACGGATTTATTGGCTACTTTTGCCGACGTCTTTCCGGCGACCTACGTATATCAGCCAGAGGGCAGTGGTGAAATAATTCTGATCGGATACGGTGTGCCACCGGCAGTCGATATTTTCGGGCAGAAAGCGACACTCGCGGAGCGGGTGCGACAAGCTAAGCTGGGTGAGGCTTTGGCTCGA
>CAJCHQ010000001.1 GCA_903970295.1 Bryobacterales bacterium | reverse complement strand
CGCGCAGCAATTGCAAAAGTTGGCAGCGAATCGACCTGAGCTGGCAGTGAAAATATCTGCGTCAATTACGCTTCTGGTTGGTCTGGTCGCAGGCTATGCTCTTGCGCTTTCCCTGATGAAACAACCAGTTGGGCAGGTCGCCAACAGCAAATTCATGATCACGGTTGCGTCATTCATTCAGGCTACTGATTCGAGCACGCGCTCAATCGCGATGGGCGCTATGTTCGTTCTGGCCGCAGGCGGTCTACTCGTTCTCGCGCTCTGGCGGAAGCAACCAGCAAAAGCCGCAACCGCGCTGTTCGCTGCAACTGTCTTAGCTACAGCTGTCGCTGTGCCGAGTGGAATATTGCTTGCCCAGCAAGAAAAATGTCGCGACTTTCAAATTCTTGTGCGCGAATTGACGAAGCAAAATCTGGACGCCGTCATGCTCGGACGTCGTTCACCGTCGGCGATGTTCTACCTGCACAAGCGCGTGCAATTCCTTTCTGGTGAGGAAAAGATTGCGGAATTCGCCAGGGAGGCGCCGCCCAAAACTTGCTTTTTGATCAACCAACACGCTGCCACCATACTCGGTGACGAAGGTATTCCAGTTAACGTTTTGCGCACTTCCGGAATCTGGCAAATCGTTCAGATGAAGTAGGGAAAAGTTTAAGCCCTTTAAACCTTTAAACAAAGTAGGCAAAGCGTCGTGAGTTGACTATTCAGTGACCCATTTTTGTACGCTGCGGTCCCAATCTTTGACGATTTCGTTGTCGCCGAAGAAAATGCCAATTTCGCGTTTTGCACTTTCTGGGCTGTCTGAACCGTGGACGACGTTGCGACCGATATCTACTGCGAGGTCACCACGGATGGTGCCAGGTGCTGACTCGGCCGGGTTGGTGGCACCGATCACTTGCCTGGCCAGAGCGTAGGCATTTTTGCCTTCCCAAACCATGGCGACGATCGGACCAGAGGTGATGTGACCGACGAGTCCAGGATAGAAACCCTTGCCTTTGTGTTCGCCATAGTGCTTTTCAGCCAGTTCAGGTGTGACGCGCATCTCTTTCAAACCGACCAGTTTGAGCCCCCGGCGCTCGAATCGACCAATGATTTCGCCTACCAGTCCACGCTCGACGCCGTCTGGCTTGATTGCCACAAAAGTTCTTTCGTCAGCCACCTTGAACTCCTTTGCTTGAAAAGATGCATGATTCACTGAAATCGAAGAATTCGTCCTTCAATCCAAAAAATAATGGTCTTACATCTGTCTGCGATCAGGTGAGCTTTATAAGTTTTGCAAAGCGCGGATCGAGGAGGCGATTTCCACCACCTTGAAAGTCGATGTTGTAGAGCTCTTTGTCGCCCTCGCCAATCACTTTGATCACAGTGCCGATTCCGAATTTCGCATGCTGTACCTGGTCGCCGACGGCGAGGTAATCGAATTCGATTCGCTCGGCTCCGGGACCGGCGTTTGAATGCAGAGCTTGCCTTTCCTGGAAGCGAGCGACTTTGCCGGCGCCACTATTGGCGGTATTATCCATGCGCATCGCTCGCGGTTTGGCACCGCTATTTGCGCTGTTATTGACGCCTCCCGGTGCACTGCCACGCGCCGGAGTGTTTCCGCGCGCACTCGAATTGCCGTAGCTGCCACTCGAATTGCCGTAGCTGCCACTCGAATTGCCGTAGCTGCCGCTCGAATTGCGTTGATTGCCGCTTGAATTGCGTTGATTGCCTGAGCCGTAATTGCTAGATCCCGATCGCCCGCCCGATTCACGCGAACCGAAACTTTTGCTGCCTTCGAAGTCGTCGGCGAAATCGCTGTTGTCGTCGTATCCTGACTTGGCTTCAGGTTCAGGTGCTGGGTAGTATCCGGCCAATAATCCGGGAGTTATTTCTCTCAAGAATCGGCTGGGTATCGTGCCCGAGCTGAAACCACCGCCGCGCCCAATCAGCATGCGGCGTCGGGCGAGTGTGATGTAGAGCATATCTTCGGCGCGGGTGACACCGACATACATCAGTCTGCGCTCTTCTTCGATTTGCGAGGCAGAGCCAGATTCGATCGAGCGGAAATGCGGGAACAGTCCCTCTTCCAGTCCCATCAAGAAGACGACGGAATACTCCAGTCCTTTGGCTGAGTGCAAGGTCATGAGCGTGACGCAATCCTGGTCTTCTTTGACCGAGTCGAGATCGGACATCAAAGAGATGCGGGTCAAGAATGAGTCCAGGTCAGGTTCGTCTGCTTCCGATTCAAATTCTTTGGCGACATTGACGAATTCCAAAACGTTCTCAATGCGACCTTCTGCCGCCTCGTCTTTTTCATTGGCAGCGTCTTCTTGCAAACGTTCAACATATTTCGTCTCGCGCAAAATGGTCTCGAGCAGCTGCGACACAGGCATCATTTTAGAGAACATTTGCCAGCGATTGACGTTATTGGCGAAGTCTTGTAGCGCATGACTGGTCTTGGGACTGATATCCGGAATTTGACCGATCGAGGCTGCCGCATCGATCATGCTGATGTTCTGTTCCTGCGCGAAGAGTGCCACTTTTTCCAGACTGGTCTTGCCGATGCCACGGCGGGGCACATTGACGACGCGATTGAAAGCCTGCCCGTCGCGCGGGTTGTAAACCAGCTTGAGATAGGCGATTACATCTTTGATTTCCAGCCGGTCGTAGAATTTCGTGCCGCCAACCATCTTGTAAGGAACGTGACTGCGCACGAGAATTTCTTCTATGGCCCGGCTCTGTGCGTTCGTACGATAGAGAATGACGCACTCGGCTAGTTTCTTGCCGCGAGCCTGCAGGCGCTTCATCTCTTCCACTACATAGAACGCTTCGTCTATTTCATCACTGGCTTCATAACATTGAGCTTTCGAGCCTTTGCCTCGATTGCAGCGCAAGACTTTTTCGATGCGTTCAGTGTTGTTGGTGATGATGCTGTTGGCCACTTCGAGAATGCTGCTGGTCGAGCGATAGTTCTCTTCCAATTTGACCAATTTGGCATTTTTGAAATCGTTCTGGAAGCCGAGGATAATGCGAAAGTCGGCTTTGCGCCAGGAATAGATAGATTGGTCGACATCGCCGACCACCATCAGGCTGCGCTCCGACCAGGCGTCATCGAGAGCTTCGCCGACAGGCTCCGGAGCGAAAGAATTGGGCGGTACTGGCGCTGCCAACATTGTCACCAGGTCGTATTGCGAACGGTTGGTGTCTTGAAATTCGTCCACCAGCAAATGTCTGATCCGCCTGCGCCAGCGATTGAGCACTTGCTCGTTGGTTTTGAGCAATTCGGTGAAGATAAGGATCAGATCGTCGAAATCGAGCGCGTTGTTGCGAGCTAAATCGGCTTGATATGCGGCGAATATCTCGGCGATTTTGTTTTCGCGATAATTCTTCGCTTCCTGTGTGTATAGCGAACACGTATATCCGTCGTTTTTCTTGGCCGAAATTTCGTTCTTGATGTCGCGAGGAGCGAAAGTCTTGTCGTCCAGGTTCAAGCGTTTGATTTGAGCTTTCAGTACGTTCAGGCTGTCGGTTTCGTCGTAGATGACGAAGTTGTTGCCCCAGCGCCAGCCTTCAGCGCTTTCGTAGTTATCGATCTCGCGTCTGAGCAAGCGGGCGCAAATGCTGTGGAAGGTACCAATCATCGCTTTCTTAGCCACATCGTACCCGAGAAGCTTCTGAATTCGAGCTTTCATTTCGCCGGCGGCTTTGTTTGTGAAAGTGACAGCCAGAATCGACTCCGGCTCCTGCTCAAGGACCGAAATTAAATAGGCGATGCGGCGCGTTAGCACGGTAGTCTTGCCGCTACCCGCCCCGGCGATCACCAGAGATGGACCCCATTTGAGCGTGACCGACTCTTTTTGGGCGTCATTGAGACGGGCTAGCAAATCTGAGTCCATGGCGGTCGTTTCCGTGGTTCCCGTGCTCATTAGTATCTTTCCTTCAGCTTAACGCGTGTATCACCCGACTGGGGCAGCTTCGCTCGCCCAATGACAAGCCTCGCCGTGAATCGTGATATGATTCGACCCGGTTGAGCCAGACCTTGAAGCCCTCTTTGCACCAAATCTGCTGAAACGCACGCGGTTGCGACGGTCTAATCAACGGTGATAAACCAGTTGATTAAAACTTGTAAATAGCCGCCGGAGCGATACGTCAGCAGGTGCTTGAGACAGGTAATCTAGGGACTGCTCACTGACAAATATTATCACGTAGCATCACGCCAAGGAACACGGTACAAACTTCATGGCTCCCCTCGAACCAGGCGCAGCGACGATCCCTACGGTCGACGAACTCGCACAAGAGTTACTTTTAATCCAGCAATCAGGACCGAGACGAGTAGCTATCATCGGCACTCGCAACTTGCCACTGACTCATCAGCAATTGGTCGAGATGCTCGCTTATGCGCTCGTCTTGTCCGGCAACCAGGTCGTCACCAGTGGCGGTGCGAACGGCACCAACATGGCAGTGATACGGGGCGCGCAGCGAGCCAACCCGGATCGATTAGAAATCATCCTGCCCCAGACGATTGGGCAGCAACCCGGCGAAGTGCAAGATCTACTGATCGGCATCAAAAACATCATTGAATATCCAGAACGCCGCACGATGAGCCTCGCTGATGCCAGTAAGATATGCAATCACGAAATTATCGATCGCTCCCAACAAATAATTTGCTTCCTCTACCACACTAGCCATACACTGTTAGAGTCGGTGAATTACGCAAAAGATCACCGCAAGATCGTGACCAGTTTTTATCTAGACTGATAAGACCTAGTGTTGGAAAGTTCAACAACATCGCTGGCGCTGACTTTAGTGGCACCGGCAGTGGTATCTTTCGCTATCTGTTTTATATCCTTGCCGCCGTATATCAAGAAGCTGAACGCTCTTCATATTCAGCAGTACCTGCGGGTTGAAGGCCCGAAAAGCCACGCCCACAAGGGGAAGACACCAACTGCAGGTGGTGTCTGTTTCTGGCTGGCGACAGTGGTCACTGCAGTGGCCTGGCAGATCTACGCTGTGGTGGATGCGGTCTATGTCACCAAAACTACTCCTAACATTTTTGTCTCTCTCTGGATAGTTCTTGTTTTTTCTTCAATGTGTTTTGCCCTGGGGCTCTGGGATGATCTGGCTAAAGTGCAACAGAAAGCGAACGCCGGCATTTCCGAGAAGTTGCGATTGGGCGTGGAGACAATCGCCGGACTCTGTCTCGGTCTCATCATCGTCGGCAGCGCCGCCACCATCAGAGGAATGGCTGACCCTCACACCACGATGGTGACTGTCCTGGAAAATTTGGCATTGCCTCGTATCGCCGCCCCGGGCACACCCTACGCTCATGTGGTCGTAGATCTTCTGCCTCTGGGAGTGCCCTGGTTCGTCACCGTTTTAATCGCCACTTTTCTGATGCCGGCCACAACTAACGCCGTCAATCTTCATGATGGCATGGACGGCTTGGCTGGGGGCACTTGCTTCATGGTGATTGCTACGATGGGCATCATCTTTGCTTTCATGGGCACAACCGAATTGGCCATGGTCTGCTCGATTACATCAGGCTCGCTCCTGGCCTTCCTTTGCTTCAATAAATATCCGGCGAAAATTTTCATGGGCGACACCGGCAGCCTCTTCCTCGGTGGGCTGATCGCGGCTCTCGGTGCGGCTGGAGGCATTCTCCTCTGGTTTGTGCCTTTGACCCTGATCTATATACTGGAGGCGCTTTCAGTCATGGCTCAGGTCAGCTATTTCAAGCTGACAAAGCCGTATACGCCCGAACAGCCGATGTCGGCGTTCAAATTATTCTGGACGAAAATGACGCAGCGCTTGCCTGGGGAGGGTAAGCGTATATTCAGAATGGCACCGTTGCACCATCATTTCGAGGCTGTCTACGCCGAGAAAGGGGTTCGTGAATGGCAAGTAGTAGCAGCCTT